>JAHWKB010000129.1 GCA_019348115.1 Actinomycetota bacterium
CCTGGATGGGGACGCCCCACCCGTCGCCGGTGGCGTTCCAGTAGAGCTCGGGCGCGCCGTCCACCTCGTTGAGGGCCCCCCGCACCCGGTACGAGATGCGGTACTCGTGCGCCCCGGTGATCGTGACGTCCGGGTCGCCGATGCGGATCGACAGGTCGCGGCCGGTGACGCCGGGACGCTCGAGCTCCGTGTCGGTCGGCGCGGACGGACTCGAGACGCGGAGGTCGTCGAGATCGAGGACCCGCAGCCACTCGTCCGGCGGGCCCTCGGGCACGTCCGCGTCGGGCGGCAGCGGGAACCGGACCGGGATGATGCGGAAGATGCCCCGGCGCTCGAGCGTGCCGAAGTCGACGCGGATGCTCTCGGTGACCTGGATGCTGCCGTCGGGCTGGATGTCGAGGACGACGTCGAAGGCATCGATGGACCAGCCACCGTCCTGGGCCGCCGCCGGCCCGGCGAGCAGCGCCGACGCGACGAGCAGGACCGCCACGACCGCGGCGTGGCCCGTCCGCGTGCCCTGCCGCCTCACCGGTCGAGGTCCACGGCCGGCACCGAGCGCGCGTCGCTGTCGGCCTGGAAGTACGCCGCCCGCTCGAAGCCGAGGGGGCCTGCCAGGAGGAGGGTCGGGAAGCGCTGCACCGCGGTGTTGAGGTCCTCGACGACGGCGTTGTAGTAGCGCCGCGCGAAGGCGAGCTCCTCCTCGACGGTCGCGAGCTCCTTCTGCAGCGACAGGAAGTTCGCGCTCGCCTGCAGGTCGGGGTACGCCTCCGAGACGGCGAACAGGGACCTCAGCGCCCCGGTGAGGCGCTCGTCCGCAGCTCCGGACTCGGCCGGACCGGTCGCCTGCGTGACGGCCGCGCGGGCCTCGGTGACCTCGCGGAGGACCGCGTCCTCGTGGCCGGCGTAGCCCTTGACGGTCTCGACCAGCGACGGGACGAGGTCCGCGCGCCGCTGGAGCTGTACGTCGATGCCGGCCCATGCCTCCTCGCGGCGGTTGCGCAGGTGCACGAGCCGGTTGTAGGTCAGGACCACCCACACGACGAGGAGCCCGAGCACGGCGAGCACGCCGAACACGATGGCAGGCTGCACCGCTGCTCCGTCCCTGACTCCCCGGCGCGGGACACTACACCTGGACCGCGGCCGCGACCGTCAGCCGGGGAGGACGACCAGGTCGTCACGGTGGATGACCTCGCGACGGTACGACGGGCCGAACTCGCGGCCGGCGTCCGCGGTCGACCGCCCCGCGAGGCGCGAGACGTCGCCGGCGGCGTAGCGCGTGAGGCCGCGGGCCACGACGGAGCCGTCCGGCGCCACGACCTCGACCGCGTCCCCCTCGGCGAACGTCCCGTCCGCGCCGGTCACCCCGACGGACAGCAGCGAGGTCCCGCGTGCGCGCAGCGCCTCGGCGGCGCCCTCGTCGACGTGGATCCGGCCGTGCACGCTCAGCGCGAACCCGATCCACAGGCGGCGTGCCTCGAGGCGGCGCGGGTGCTTGCGGAACCACGTCCCGACCGGCTCGCCGGCGAGGACGTCGACGAGGACGTCGGCGCGGCGGGCGTTGGCGACGACCGCCTCCGCGGCGCTCGCGGTGGCGACGCGCGCCGCCTCGACCTTGGTCCGCATGCCGCCGCTGCCCACGTAGGAGCCCGTCCCCCCGATCGACCCGAGGTCGAGGTCGCGGACGTCCCCCACCGTGTCGATGAGGGCGACGTCGCCGCCGCTGCGCGGGTCGTCGTCGTAGAGCCCGTCCACGTCGGAGAGCAGCAGGAGCAGATCGGCCTCGAGCATCGAGGCGACGAGGGCCGCGAGGTGGTCGTTGTCGCCGTAGGACAGCTCCTCGGTGGCGACCGCGTCGTTCTCGTTGATGATCGGGACCAGCCCGAGCTCGAGCAGCCGGTGGAGGGTCGTCCGGGCGTTGAGGTAGCGGCCGCGGCGGACGAAGTCGTCCTGGGACAGCAGGATCTGGGCCGCGTTGAGCCCGGAGCCGACCAGGTGGGTCTGGTACTCGTGGATGAGCTCACCCTGCCCGGCGGCGGCGCAGGCCTGGAGCGTCGGCAGGTCGACCGGGCGGCGCTCCAGCCCGAGGAGCCCCATGCCCGCCGCGACGGCTCCGGACGAGACGAGCACGACCCGGGTCCCGGCCGCACGTGCGGCGACGATCTGAGCCGAGAGCGAACGGATCTGGTCGCGGTCGAGGCGGCCGTCGGGACCCCGCAGGCTCGACGAGCCGACCTTGACGACGGCGAGCGACGGACGGGGGAAGCGGGTGGTCACTCCTCCCACTCCATCACGAGCTCGTCGTCCTCCTCCTCGGGCAGCACGCCGAACTCGTCCTCCAGCTCGCCGGCGAGGATGGCCTGGCGCTCCTCCTCGGGGAGGTCGTCGATGTCGGGCTCGAACTCGAAGGCGGCGCTGCCGAGCAGGACCTCGTCGCCCTGCCGTGCGCCGGCCTCGACCAGTGCGCGCTCGACGCCGGCGCGGCGGAGCCGGCCCTGCAGGTAGCGGACGGCCTCGCGGTTGTCGAGGGGCAGCATCTGGACCCAGCGCTCCACCCGGGCGCCCCGGACCTCGTAGCCGCCGGAGTCGTGGCGCGAGACGACGAAGTCGGGCCCGGTCGCCTCGAGGCGGATCACGACCTCCTCGGGCACGACGTCCTCGGCGAGGACCTCGCCGTGCTCGCGTCGCGCCTCCTCCACGAGCCCACCGAGGCGGAAGCGCAGCGGCTCGAGCCCGTCGCCCGAGAGCGCGCTCACCTCGAAGACCTCGAAGCCGCGCTCCTCGAGCTCGGCCCGGACCATCTCGGCCATGGCGCGACCATCGGGGAGGTCGACCTTGTTGATCGCGACGATCTCGGTGCGCTCGAGGAGCGTCGGCTCGTGCTTCTCGAGCTCGCGTCGGATGACCTCGAGGTCGCGGACGGGATCCCGCTCGGGCTCGAACGGGAACCCGTCGAGGACGTGCAGGAGCACCAGGCAGCGCTCGATGTGGCGCAGGAACCGGTGGCCGAGGCCCTTGCCCTCGCTGGCGCCTTCGATGAGGCCGGGCACGTCGGCGAGGACCACGTCGATCGGATGGCCGCCCTCACGGTCGCCGGCGCGCATCACGCCGAGGTGGGGGGTGAGGGTCGTGAACGGCCACGCCTCGACGCGCGGCTTCGCGGCGGACAGCCGCGAGATGAGCGAGGACTTGCCGGCGCTCGGGTAGCCGACGAGCCCGACGTCGGCGATGACCTTCAGCTCGAGCCGGAGCGAGCGCTCGGCGGCCTTCTCGCCGAACTCGGCGAACCGCGGCACGCGCCGGTAGCGGTTGGCGAAGGCGGCGTTGCCGCGTCCGCCGCGGCCGCCCCGGGCGGCGACGTAGCGCTGCCCGGGACGGACGATGTCGGCCAGGACCAGCCCCGAGTCGCGGTCGCGCACGACCGTGCCGAGCGGCACCGGGACGACGAGGTCGTCGCCATCGGCACCGGTGCGGTTCTGGCCCTCGCCGTGGCGACCGTCGGGACCGCGCTGGTGCGGTGCCCGGTGGAGGTCGAGGAGCGAGGTGACGTCGAGGTCACCCTCGAAGATCACCGCACCGCCGTCACCGCCGTTGCCGCCGTCGGGCCCGCCGCGCGGCACGTGCTTCTCGCGACGGATCGAGGCCGCGCCGTTGCCACCGTCGCCACCACGGACGTGGACGGTGACCTCGTCGACGAACTCGACCGACACGGATGCTCCTTCGTGATGCGCCGAGGGCGGCCACGGTGGGCCGCCCTCGGAGGATGTGTGCGTCGTGCGCGACGCGGCGCCCGGGTCAGGCGTCGACCGGGTCCACGTTCGCGAAGGTGCGGTCGCCGCTCTTGCGGAAGCGGACGGAGCCGTCCACGAGCGCGAACAGCGTGTCGTCACCACCGCGACCGACGTTGTCGCCGGGGTGGATCTTGGTGCCGCGCTGACGGACGAGGATGTTGCCCGCGCGGACGACCTCGCCGCCGTACTTCTTCACACCGAGGCGCTTGGCGTTGGAGTCGCGGCCGTTGTTGGAGGAGCCGCCGCCCTTCTTGTGTGCCATGTCGTTGCCTTCCCGCTGATCGGCCCGGGCCCCCGGAGGGGTCAGATGGAGTCGATCTTGATCGTGGTCTGGTGCTGGCGGTGGCCACGACGCTTGTGCTGTCGCGACTTGTTCTTGTACGTGAAGACCCGGATCTTCTCGCCCTTGCCGTGACCGGTGATGGTCGCCGTGACGGCGCGCTCCCCGATGTCGGGTCCGGCGGTGACGTTGCCCTCGTCGTCCACGATCATGACCGGACGGAGCTCGACGGTGTCGTCGACCTCGCCCGAGAGCTTCTCGATCGTGAGGGTCTGGCCGGGCTCGACCCGGTACTGCTTGCCGCCCGTCGCGATGACCGCGTACACGGTGGCCTCCTGCTCGTCGTCGCCAGCCGGCGCGCAGCACGAGGACGCGCGCAGCACCGTGGCGGGGATGTGAGGGGGACGTCGAACGGTGCCCCAGCAGGGGCACCGCGAAGGGGGAGGCTACCGCCTGGTCCCCGGAACGGTCAACCGGGCCTCCTCCCCTACGCTGCCGCCCGTGTCGACCTCTCCCGCGCCGTTCCCGCCCGCCTGCGCCGCCCAGGCGCGAGTCGTCGAGGAGCCCCTCCCCGGCACCGGCCCCGAGACGACCGGGTGGCTCGTGATCGAGCAGCCCGGGGCGTGGGGTCACGACGCCGTGACCGAGAGCGACCTCGACCCCGACGTGGCGCGGACCCTCGCCGAGCGGGCGGCCGACCTGCCGGTCCGCGTGCAGATCGTGCGTCGTCCGGGCCACCGGCGCTCCGTCCAGCGTGCGGTCTTCCTCGCCCACAGCGGCCCCGACCCGTGGCTGCGCCGGATCGCGCTCCAGGACACGCGCGACCTCCTCGACCTCGACCTGACGGTGCTCCTGTCCCCCGACGAGCCGGACCTCGGCGAGCCCGAGCCCGCGCCGCTCTACCTCGTCTGCACCCACGCCAAGCGCGACCAGTGCTGCGCGCTGTGGGGTCGCCCCGTCGTGGCGGCGCTCGAGGAGCGCCGGCCCCGTCAGGTCTGGGAGAGCTCCCACGTGGGCGGTCACCGCTTCGCCGGCAACGTCGTCGTGCTGCCGGACGGCCTGACCTACGGCGGGCTCGGCCCGGACGAGGCGCTGACGATGCTGGAGGCCGTCGAGGCCGGCGAGGTCGACCTCGACCGCCTCCGCGGTCGGTCGTCGCTGCCGGCGCCGGCGCAGGCCGCCGAGGTCTTCGCGCGCCGCCACGCCGGCGAGCGACGCGCGGACGCCTGCCGCGTCCTCTCGGTGGACGCCGACGGCGAGGACGCGGCCGTGACCGTCGAGCTCGCCGGCGACCCGCTCGTCGTCCGCCTCCGGCACGAACCGCTCGGCGTGGAGCTCCTCGCCGGCTGCGACAAGCCCGCGCCGGCGGACCCGGGCACCTGGCGCCTGGTCTCCGTCAGCCCCTGATCGTCTCGCGGCTCAGCCGCGCAGCGCATCCCACGTGAGGCCGGGGAGGACCTTGAGGTCCTCGGCGCCCTCGAGCGCCGCGACCTTGCGCGCCTGCTTCGCCGCGGTGCGGTTGGTGTGGAACCACAGCGGCTTCATCGGCGGCCGGAACGGCCCGCGGACGACGGTCTTGTGGACGTCCTCGAGCAGGTAGGTGTTGTGCACCACCCCGATGCCCGACTGGATGTCGGTGGGCTCGTGGCCGGGTGCGGCGCCCCACGGCGTCGACACCATGCCGTACGCCACCGCCGACCAGGCGTTGACCACGACGCTGCCGTAGTGGAGGCGGTCGATCGCGCGCTCGACCGCGGCGACCACCTCCGGGTCGTCCATGGACCGCGGGTGCACCAGGATCGACGCCGAGAGGGTGCCCCAGAGCGACTCGTTGCAGAACTCGACCGCACGGTCGAGGTAGTCCGGGATGGACCGGGGCGCGTCGATGCCGACCTCGGCGAAGACGCCGCAGAAGGCCTCGGTGCGGAACGCGAGGTCGTCGCCGCGGTCGGGGTCGAGCTCGGGGATGAGCGTCCACGGGACCCTGCCGTCGGCGTCGTCACCGAAGCGCTCGGCCTCGGGGTGGGCCTCGACGAAGGTCTCCCACCGGTCGCGCGCCCCGGGGTAGTACGCGTCGCGCGGGGCGGCCTCGGCCAGCGACGACCGGACGGCGTCGAGCAGGTCACGCCGGCGTGCCCACGCGCGGTGCTGGACGATGACGCGCGCGGCGATGCAGTTGAAGCCGGCGTTGTTGACCAGCATCGAGGCGATGTTCTCGCCCTGGAACGCGAGGTCCTTGTGCGCCCACGGGCCCGGGACGACGATCACCGGCGAGACGTTGCCGAGCTCGGCGGTGACGGGCTTGGTGACCGTGCGGTCGTCGACGGCCTTGCGTCGGGCGCCCTCGTCCCCGGTGCCGTAGACGATGGCCTCGAAGGTCTTGTCCGAGCCGGTCATGTGGATCTCGTCGATCCCGTCGTGC
>JAHWKB010000130.1 GCA_019348115.1 Actinomycetota bacterium
CCTCGGCGGCGAGCGCCTCGGCCTCGTCCGCCTGGGACCGGTAGTGCACGACGACCCGGGCGCCCTCGCCGGCGAGCGTGCGGACGATCGCCTGGCCGATGCCGCCGGAGGCGCCCGTGACGAGGACGGCCGCGCCGTCGAGGCCGAGGTCCATCAGAAGCTCGTCGACGGCGCGCCGGCCTCGCGGACCGTCGGCTCGACCTGGAAGTACTGCTCCTCGCGGAACGAGAACACCCCCGCGACGACGTTGGACGGCACCGACTGGATCCGGCGGTTCCACTCGCGGACGTTGGCGTTGTAGAAGCGCCGCGCCGCCTGGATGCGGTCCTCGGTGTCGGTGAGCTCGGACTGCAGCTCGAGGAAGTGGCGGCTGGCGCGGAGCTCGGGGTAGGCCTCCGCGACCGCGAAGAGCTGACGCAGCGCCGCGACGAACAGGTTCTCGTCGGCGGCCTGGGCCGCAGGGTCGCCGTGGTTCGACTCGGCGCGGGCGCGCGCGTCGGTCACGGCGACCAGGACGCGCTGCTCGTGGGTCGCGTAGCCACGGACGGTCTCGACGAGGTTGGGGATGAGGTCGTAGCGGCGCTGCAGCTCGGTCTCCACGTTGCTCCACGAGTCCCGGATGAGGTTGCGCTGCTCGACGAAGCGGTTGTAGCTGACGAGCACCCAGACACCGACGGCGAGCGCGAGCCCTCCGACGACGTACGGGACCTCCACGCCACCTCCGACCGTGCGAACGACCCGAGGCTAGTCGGGGAGGGGGTAGAGCTCGCGGGCGACGGCGGGGATGCGCTCGGTGAACTGCGCGAGGGCGAGGTGCAGGGTCAGCCAGCGCTCGGGTGGCAGCTGGTCGCAGACCGCGAGGATGTGGCTGCCGACGACGTCGAAGCGGAACTCGCTGCCGGCCGTCAGCAGCCACTGCATCATCCGCGCGTCGACGAACGCGTACGCGACGCGCTGGTCGCGGCACGTGACGTGCCACCTGCGGTTGAAGTCGTCGGACGCGAACTGGAGGTCCCGGTTGCCGACCGCACCACCGATGCGCGTGAGCGCTGTCTCGGGCCTGATCGTCATGCCGGGCCACCACGCGTCGTCGACGACGGCGGTGGCGCACGTGTAGCGCTCGTAGCGGCGCGAGCGTCGGCCCGTTCGGTCGCGGGACTCGTGCAGCGCCCAGAAGTCGAACAGCGCGACCGGGCGACCGTCGAGCATGCCCTGGACGACGTTCTCGACGCCGCGGTCGTCCCCGCGCCGCAGGAAGCGGAACGGCAGGTCCCCGAGACCGAGCGCGTCCACGCGGAGGTAGGTGAGCCCGTGCCGATGTGCCAGCGCGAACAGCGCCTCGCGGCGCTTGCCGCGCTGGTGGTGCTGCCACCACGCCCCGACGGCGACCGCGACCCCGACGAGCGCGAACAGGAGGAAGGAGAGGTCCACGAGCCGGACCTCACGCCCCGCCCGGAGGCGGCTGGCAGACCGGGCACCAGTAGGTGCCGCGGGCGTGGACGCCGACCTTGGCGTAGCGGATGGGCGTGCGACAGCGACGGCACGGCTGGCCCTCGCGGCCGTACACCCAGACCGTCCCGTCGGGGGCGCCGGGGACGGTCGTGCGGCGGACCGTCGACAGGTTCGCTCGCAGCAGCCGGCCCGCGTCCTCGAGCAGGGCGCGCCGGGTCGCCTCCGGCACCGCGGACAGCGGGCTGCGCGGGTCGGTGCCGTGCAGGAAGCAGACGTCGGACTTGTAGACGTTGCCGATGCCGGAGGCGACGCGCTGGTCGAGGAGCACGTCGGCGATCGGCGCGTCCGGCGCCGGGATCCTCGCCATGCGTGCCAGCGCGTCGTCGAGGTCGGGGTCGGGCGCGGTCAGATCGGGGCCGAGGCGGCGCAGGACCGGGTGCCGGTCGACGGCGCCGGCGTCCAGCACCTCCACCACGGGCGCGTTGAAGCAGATCGCCAGCGCTCCGGGCACGGCGACGAGGGCGCGCATCTGCGAGACGGGGCGCTGCCACCGCTCGCCCGGGCGTGCGAGGTGCCACGACCCCGACATGCGCAGGTGGGTGTGGAGCACGAGGCCGTCCGAGAACCACACGAGCAGGTGCTTCCCGCGCGCCTCGATGCGCTCGACGGTCGCGCCGGGAGCAGGCAGCGGCGGCGGCAGCCGCGGCGCCTCGAAGCGCTCGAGCTCACGTCCGGCGAGGACCGTCCGCATCCGCGCCGCGGCGCGGTGGATGGTGTCGCCCTCAGGCACGACGTGCCCCGGTCCGCGCCGGGTGCAACGAGCGGACCCCCGGCCGGGGCCGGGGGTCCGTCGACGCTGGGGTCTGGATCAGAGGTCGTGCGGGCGGAGCGTGGAGCGACCGTTCTCCTTCGCGCGCTTGCTGGCGTCGCGGAGGATCTGGTGCACCTTCTCGTTCAGCGCGTCGGGCAGGTTCCCGTCCATGCGCAGCTCGAGGCCCTTGACGGCCTCCTTCAGCTTGCTCTGGACGACGACGGACTCGGCCATGCGTGTGCCTCCATATCGGGAAGTGGTTCGAGAGCCACTGTAGGGGCTCCCTGCACCGTTTCCGAGCACCTCGGGGTCCGATGTCCACGTTGCCCGCCCCGCCCGTCCCGTCCGGACGGTCGGGTTCATCGCCGCAGCGTGAGGCCACGGTGGCCGGGCGTGAACCCTGCGGCCTCGAGGCGGGCTGGCCAGTCGGTGTCGTGGATGTCGCGGCCGTCGACCTTGCCGAGGTCGAGCTTGCGCAGCCGTCCGCGCCGGACGAGCGACGCCAGGCCCTCGATCGCCGCCGCCGCGGCGTCCTCCGTCGCCGGGAACGTGGCGATGCTCCTCGCGCCCCGTTCGAGGTACAGCGCCGGCTCGCCGGCGACGAGCACGACGTAGGCCCCGGCGGCCCGCGCCGGCCGGCCGTCCGAGACGGGCCAGGCGAGCGCGGCGCCGAACGGCTGCGCCGGGTCGGTCGCCGCCAGGACGACGGTCTCCGGCGCCTGCTGCTCCGGGACGTCGCGGTAGGTCCGGAGCCGGTCGACGGCCCCCGGCAGCGCGAACTGCGCCCCGCCCAGTCCCTCGACGAAGTAGCCGCGCCGCACCTGCCCGGTCTCCTCCATCGCCTTCAGGACGGGGTAGACCACGCTGAAACCGCCGGAGATGGCCTCCGCACGCACGGATTCGCGCGTCACGACCCCGTGCCGCTCGAGGAGCTGCTCCGCGCGTGCCAGCGCCGACGCGGTGACGGGCGCCCGGTGGCCTCCGGGCGCGACGAGGCGCGCCGTCGAGGACCACCGCCCCGCGGCGGAGGCCGGACCGATGCGACGCACCCGTCCGGGTCGTGGCTTGCTGCGGGTCGCCCGCGGCTTGCCGGCGAGGAGGCCACGGATCGGCGCGAACGTGTCGTTGGTGACCTCGCCGGCCCACACCAGGTCCCACAGGGCGTCGAGCACGAGCTGGTCGTCCGCGACCCTCGAGGCCACCAGCAGGTCGGGCCAGAACGACGCGCCGGCGCCGGCGAGGTGCGCCCGCAGCGCGTCGTGGACCTCGCCGTCCGGCAACTCCTCCGGCGGCTCCGGCGCGAGGAGGTGCGCCTGGTCGCGGAAGCACAGGACGAGCCGGCCGTCGCTGCTCCCGAGCGGCTCCGCGCCGAGCCACACGACCTCGCCGGCGGCGAGCAGCTGGTCGAGGTCGGCGGGGGAGTAGCCGGCGAGGCGGTCCGGGAGGACGTCGAGCTCCAGCACCGACGCCGGGATCGGCGCGCCCTGGAGCTGCGCGACCACCTCCGCCAGCGCGTCGACCCCACGGCGGGGCGGGCCCCCGACCCCGTGCCATGCGGGGAGGAAGCGGCCGAGGGCTGGCCCGTCGACCGGCTCGACCTCGCGTCGCAGCGCCGCGAGGGAGCGCCGGCGGAGGCGCCGCAGCACCTCGACGTCGATCCACTCGCGCTCGACCCCGCCGGGGCGGAACTCGCCGACGAGCACGCGGTCCTCGGTCTCGAGGTGGCGCAGCGCCGCCTCGACCCGTGGCGCCGGGATGCCCAACCGTGCCGCGACGCTCCGGGTGTGGAACGGCCCGTGGGTGCGGGCGTAGCGGGACACGAGGTCGGCGAGCGGATCCTCGACCGGGTCGGTGAACGCGGCCGGCAGCCCCTGCGGGAGGGCCACCCCGAGCGCGTCCCGGAGCCGGCTCGCGTCCTCGGCCGCGGCGACGCGGTCCTCGTCGGCGACGCGGACCTGGATGGCGCGACGCTCCTCGACCAGCTGTCCGACCCAGGCGGCGACCTCGCCGGCATCGGCGTGCGACCGGGCCACGAGCTCGTCGAGGCTCAGGTCGCCGAGCCGGCGGAGCACGTCGGTGAGCTCGTCGGCGGTCCGCGCCCGGCGGTCGTCGGTCAAGAGCTGCAGCTCGGCCTCGAGCTCGAGCAGGACGTCCGGGTCGATCAGCTCGCGGAGCTCGTCGCCACCGAGGAGCTCGCGGAGGAGGTCGCGGTCGAGCGCGAGCGCCGCCGCCCGCCGCTCGGCGAGCGGGGCGTCGTACTCGTACATGTACTGCCCGACCCAGCTGAACAGCAGCGACTGGGCGAACGGGGACGCGTGCTCGGTCGCCACCGGCACGATGCGCACCTTGCGGGCGCGGAGGTCGGCGAGGAGCTGACGCAGGGCCGGCAGGTCGAAGACGTCGCGCAGCAGCTCGCGGGTGGTCTCGAGCAGGATCGGGAAGGTCGGGTACCGCGACGCGACCTGGAGGAGGTTGGCGGCGCGCTGGCGCTGCTGCCACAGCGCGGTCCGCTGGCCGGGACGGCGGCGGGGCAGCAGCAGGGCACGCCCCGCGGCCTCGCGGAACAGGGTCGTGAACAGCGCCGTGCCGGCGAGCTGGTCGACGACGAGGTGCTCGATCTCGTCCGGGTCGATCAGCAGCAGGTCGAGGTCGAGCTCGTCCTCGGCCTCCTGCAGGCGGATGACGATGCCGTCGTCGGACCACAGGAGCTCGGGGTCGAAGCCGGCCTCGGTGAGGCGCCGCTCCAGCGCCATCGCCCACGGGGCGTGCACCTGCGCCCCGAAGGGGGAGAGGATCACGACGCGCCAGTCGCCGATCTCGTCACGGAAGCGCTCGACCACGATCGTGCGGTCGTCCGGGACCGCCGCCGCCTCACGCTGCTCCTCGAGGTAGGCGACGAGGTTGTCGGCCGCCCACGGGTCGAGACGTGAGCGCTCCTGCAGGGCGGTGACGGCGGCGGCGCGGTCCTCCCCGGCCGCGGCGAGCGTCTCGCGGACGAACCCGCCGAGGGCCTGCCCGAGCTCGAACGGCCGGCCCGGTCCGTCGCCGTGCCAGAACGGCATCTTCCCCGGCTCGCCGGGAGCCGGCGTCACGACCACGCGCTCGTGGGTGATGTCCTCGATCCGCCACGTCGACGCGCCGAGGAGGAAGGTCTCGCCCACGCGCGATTCGTGGACCATCTCCTCGTCGAGCTCGCCCACGCGCGTGCCGTCCGGCAGGAACACGCCGAACAGGCCGCGATCCGGGATCGTCCCGGGGTTGGTGACCGCGAGCCGCTGCGCACCCGGGCGGCCGCGGATGGTCGACGCGACCCGGTCCCACACGATGCGCGGGCGGAGCTCGGCGAACTCGTCGCTCGGGTAGCGCCCCGCGAGGAGGTCGAGGACGTTGTGCAGCACCTCCGGCGTCAGGTCCGCGAACGGGGCGGCGCGGCGCACGGTGGTCAGGAGCTCGTCGATGCCCCACTCGTCCATCGCCGACATCGCGACGACGTGCTGCGCGAGCACGTCGATCGGGTTGCGCGGGTAGCGCGTCTCCTCGATGAGGCCGTCGCGCATCCGGTCGACCACGACCGCCATCTCGACGAGGTCGCCGCGGTACTTGGGGAAGAGCTTCCCGCGCGACGGCTGGCCGACCTGGTGGCCGGCGCGGCCGATGCGCTGCAGGCCGCGGCTCACCGCGCCTGGCGACTCGACCTGCACGACGAGGTCGACCGCGCCCATGTCGATGCCGAGCTCGAGGCTCGACGTCGCGACGAGCCCGCGCAGGCGCCCGCCCTTGAGCTCGTCCTCGATCGTGAGCCGGCGCTCGCGCGAGAGCGAGCCGTGGTGGGCCATCACGAGCTCGGGCACCGGCTCGGTGACGATCGGGAGGGCCGCGTCCGACTCCGGGTCGATGCCGGCGGCCCGGAGCTTCTCGGCGCGGACGCGCATCGCGTGGAGCTCGTTCAGGCGCGCCGCGAGGCGCTCGGCGAGCCGGCGGGCGTTGACGAAGATCAGCGTGGACCGGTGCTCGAGGATGAGCTCGAGGAGCCGGGGGTGCATCGCCGGCCAGATGCTCTTGCGGACCGGACCGCCGGCCGCCGGCCCCGACAGGGGGTCCTCCTCGATGGTGCCGAGCGCCGCCATGTCCTCGACCGGGACGATGACCTCGAGGTCGAGCTCCTTGCGGACGCCGG
>JAHWKB010000400.1 GCA_019348115.1 Actinomycetota bacterium
CCCGGGCGTCGGCCATGCCCTGGTCACCGGTGCACGCGTTGGCGTTGCCGGCGTTGACCACCACCGCGCGGGCGCGGCCGTTCCGCGCGTGCTCCTCCGTGACCAGGCAGGGCGCGGCCTTCACCTGGTTCGTGGTGGTCGTGACCGCACAGCCGGCGGGCCCGTCGGCGACGACCAGCGCGAGGTCGCGCTTGCCGGACGCCTTGAGGCCGGCCGCGACGCCGGCGGCACGGAACCCGCGCGGGGCGGTGACCCCGCCGGCGACGGGGGTGAGGACGGACCGGTCCGCGGGTCCCCACACCGCCCTCACGGGTACACCCCGATGGCGGTGAGGCCCGTCGTCTCGTCGAGTCCGAGGAGGAGGTTGGCGTTCTGCAGCGCCTGTCCGGCCGCGCCCTTGCCGAGGTTGTCCTCCGCGGCCGTGACGACCACCCGGCGGGTGCGCTCGTCGACGACCGCCGAGACCTGGACGCCGTTGGAGCCGGCGAGCGCCTTGGTGTGCGGGAACGTGCCGGGCGGGAGGACCGCGACGAACGGCTCGTCGGCGTACGCGGACGCGAGCGCGTCCTGGACGTCGTCGGCCGTCACGCCGTCGGCGAGCCCGGCGTAGCTCGTCGCGAGGAGCCCGCGTGCCATCGGGACGAGGTGGGGGGTGAACGACACGGGGCCGAGATCGCGTCCGCCGAGGACGGCCAGCCAGTGCTCGATCTCGCCCGTGTGGCGGTGGCCCGGCGCGCCGTACGCGACGAGGTCACCGTGGACGTGGCTGAAGTGCAGCGTGTCGCTGGCGGCGCGTCCGGCGCCCGACGTCCCCGACTTCGCATCGATGACCACCGTGCCCGGGACGAACAGGGGTGCGAGGGGCACCAGCCCGGTGAGTGCGGCCGTCGGGTAGCAGCCGGGGTTCGCGACGAGGCGGGCGCCCCGCACGACGTCCCGCGTGTGCTCGGGGAAGCCGTAGGCGGCGCGCTCGCCGCCGTGGGAGCCGTCGGCGTGGGGGGCCAGCTCGGGAGCCGGGTGCTCCTCGCCGTACCACCGGGCGAAGCCGTCGACCGGCAGTCGGAAGGCGGCGGACAGGTCGACCACCGGGGTCCCCCGCCGCGCCAGGTCGGCACCGAGCTCGAGCGCCGGCCCGTGCGGCGTGGCCAGGAAGACGAGGTCGAGACCGGCCAGCTGCGCGGCGTCGATGGCGTCGAAGACGCGTGGACCCGGGAGGTTCGGGAACAGCGTGTCCACGCGCTCGCCGGCCTGGGAGTGCGCGGCCACGACGGCCACGTCGAGCGCCGGATGGGCGTCGACGAGGCGGAGGAGCTCGACGCCGCCGTAGCCGGAGGCGCCGACGATCCCGACCTGGTGTGCCACGGGCTCCCTGACGGTCGCGGGGTTGGATAGGAACTGGAACAGTATCCAGCGTTATCCATACTGTCGAACCGCCAGCGACGTCAGGGCACGGGCGGCGGTTTGCGCAGCTCCTTCTTCTCCGAGCGGATGCGCTTGGCCTTGAGCCGACGCTCCTTCGAGGCGCGCGTCGGGCGGGTCTTCTTGCGCCGCTTCGGCGGCTGGACGGCCTCGCTGATCAGCGCCTGGAAGCGGCTGAGCGCCGCCTCGCGGTTCTGGTGCTGGCTGCGCTGCTCCGACGACTGGAGGAGGAACACCCCGTCGTCGGTGATGCGGTTCCCGAGACGCTCGTGGATGAGCTGCTTGTCGCGGTCGGAGAGCGACGGCGACGCGTCGACGTCGAAGCGCAGCTCGATCTTCGACGAGGTCGTGTTGACGCCCTGCCCCCCAGGGCCACCGCTGCGGGACGCGCGGAACTCGAGCTCGTGCTCCGGTATCCGCACGCGGCGGTTGATCCTCACGTCTGCCATGGAGCCAGCCTAGGGGAGGCTCGGCGCGACACCCTGGACAGGGGTCGGGGGCGGCCCGACGGACCGCCCCCGAGGTGCCGGATGATCAGCGAGCGTCGCCGAGGAGGCAGAACGGCTCGTAACCGGCAGCGATGGTCCGGCCGGCCAGCAGGCGGTCCGCCTCGACCGGCGAGAGCCACGCATCGCGACCGGTCGCCTGCGCCGTCGCCGTGCCCGCACCGACCGGCGCGAGTCCCAGATCGACCTTGTAGACGTCCATCCCACGGCGCTGGTCGTTGCCGTAGATGTAGAACGTGCCGTCGCGGTCGACGTACGGCGCCTT
>JAHWKB010000026.1 GCA_019348115.1 Actinomycetota bacterium
AGGTAGTTGGCGATGCCCTCGCCGTGGAGGAACGGGAGGTAGGCGGTCTCGAGGTCGCGGGGCCGCCAGGCCAGGAGCTTGGTGTCGAGCGTCACGACGATCGCGGTGTAGCCGGCGGCCTCGGCGCGCCGCACGAAGCTCGCGGCGAGGTCGCGGTCGTCGGGCCAGTACAGCTGGTACCAGCGCGGGACCTCGCCCATGGCCTCGGCGACGTCCTCCATCGTGCTCGAGGCGGCGGTCGACAGCACGATCGGCACGCCGGACCCGGCGGCGCCCTTCGCCGTGGCGACCTCGGCCTCGTCGTGGATGATCGACTGCACCCCGACGGGGGCGAGCAGCAGCGGCGCCGGGAGCTCCGTGCCCAGGACGGTCGTGCGGCAGTCGCGGGCGGCGACGTCGACCATCATGCGCGGCACGATGCGCCAGCGATCGAACGCCTCGCGGTTGGCCGCCATCGTCCGTTCCTCGGACGCCCCGCCGGCGACGTAGCCGTAGGCGGCGTCGTCGAGCACGTCGCGGGCGGCACGCCGCAGCCCCTCGTAGCTGATCGGGTACGGCGGCGTCTGGCCGCCCAGCCCGCCGAAGTACAGCTCGTACTGGTAGAGCGCGTGCTCGACGGCATCCGCCATGGTCGTCTCCGTGTCCGTCGCCGGTCAGGTCTGCACGGTAGTTGTCCCGTCGCGTTCCTCCTCGACCGTCCGGGCGATGACGGCCGCGACGGGGACCGCGAGGAAGGCCCCGAGGATGCCGAACAGCACCGCGCCAGCCGTCAGGGAGAGCAGGACCACCAGCGGATGCAGGTCGACGACGTGTCCGAGGATCACCGGCTGCAGGATGTTCCCCTCGAGTTGCTGCACGAGGACGATGAGCCCGAGGACGAGGAGGCCCGTCGTGAGCCCCCCGTCGGCCAGGCCGGCCAGCACCGCGATGGCGCCGGCGGTGATGCTGCCGACGATCGGGAACAGCGCACCGAAGAACACGAGCACCGCGAGCGGCACCGCCAGGGGCACGGCCAGCAGCACGAGACCGAGCCCGATGAAGACCGCGTCGACGCAGGCGACGAGGAGCTGGCCGCGGAAGTACGGCCCCACGGTGGTCCACACCCGCCGCCCGAAGGTCTCGATGCCGGGGCGCAGGCGCTCGGGGGCGGTCGCGACGATGCCGCGGAGCAGCCGTGGGCCCTCCTTCAGGTAGAAGAAGAGCGCGACCAGGAGCAGGAGCAGCCCGGCGACGCCCTCGAACGCCGTGGTCAAGGCCGCGGCCGCCGCGTCGGATCCACCGCCGCCCTCGCCGTCCCCCTCGCCGCCACCGAGCTGTCCGGCGGCCCGCTCGAGGAGGCCGGAGACCCCGTCGACCTGGATCGACAGCGGACCCTCGGCGAGGGCGCGCTCGACCTCGTCCATGCCCTGGCTGGCGGAATCGATGAGCCCCGGGAGCTCGGCCTGGACGAGCGGCACCATGAGTCCGACGACCGCGCCGATGGCGAGGAACCCGAGGACGATCGACACCAGGGCCGCGAGCGCCTCCGGGGCGCCGTGGTCCTTGAGCCACGCCGCGACCGGGATCAGCAGTGTCGCCGGGAACAGCGCCAGCACGAGGGGGACCAGCGCCAGCGACAGCCGTGCCGCCAGCCACCCCACGGCGAGGAGCAGGACCAGGATGCCGATGGTCGCCCAGGCCGCACGCCCGTACGACAGCAGCCTGTCGCGTGGCGTCCGGTCCTCCGCGTCGCTCAGGGCGTGGCCACCTGCTCGGCCGGCAGGAAGAGGTAGTCGTTCTCGTCCGGCAGGATGCCCGCGACGGGGACGAGCCGGCCACCGACGGTCCGGTGCGGGGCGTACCCGCGCTCGCCGAACCAGGCGAGCACCTCCGCGGGGGCGTTGCCGTAGCGGGCGAGGTGGCGGGCCTCGACCTCCACGACCAGCACGGGCCGGAAGCGTGCGAGCGTCTCCTCCGCGCCCCGGAGGACCTGCAGCTCGGCGCCCTCGACGTCGCACTTGATCAGCTCCACCGACCGCAGGTCGCGGCCGCGGACCAGCGCGTCGATCGTGGTCGTCGTGACCGTCTCGGTGCGCACGGTCCGGTCCGAGACGGCTCCGTGACCGCGGAGGTGGGCCTCGGTGTGGACGAACCGGGGGACCCGCATCTCGGCCGACCCCTCGCGATCGGAGAGGGCGACCTGGTGGAGCTCGACGTTCCGCCAGCGGAGCCAGGCGCGGAAGCGCCGCAGGTAGCGCATCGACCGCGAGCGGGGCTCGATGGCGTGGACGTGCCCTCCGGCGCCGACGGCGCGCGACAGGAGGTGGGTGTAGGTGCCGCCGGCCGCACCGATGTCGATGCAGGTCCAGCCCGGCTGCACGAGCCGTCGGACGACCGGCATCTCCTTCTCGACGAACGGCAGGCGGTCCAGGAGCCGGTCGAGCCACAGCCGCCAGCCGGACGCGGCCGACGGCGTCTCGGTGCTCGACACCAGCTGCCTCCTCGGTGGCCCGGTGCGACGGCGGGCCGCGTCCACCCTAGTGGCGGACGGTTGTCCGGACGGACGACCGGGTGCCGCCGCCGGCCGTCCTCACGGCCGTGCGGCCGGCGGGACGCGCGTCCCCGGCGCCCTACCGTCGGGTCGATGACTCCCGGACCCACCACCGTCGCGGACGGACGATACGAGCTCGTCCGTCGCATCGGCCGTGGGGCGAGCGGCGAGGTGTGGCTCGCCGAGGACACCCGGCTGCGCCGGCAGGTCGCGATCAAGCGCGCGGACATCCCCGAGTACCTCGGCGACGCCGAGCAGGCGCGGATCCGCCGCCGGCTCGAGCGCGAGGCCCGGGCAGCGGCGCGCCTGCGCCGGCCCGGGGTCGCCCCGCTGTTCGACGTCCACGTGAGCGACGACGGCGTCGACCTCGTCATGGCCTACATCGACGCGCCGACGCTCCACCAGCTCGTCGCCGAGGAGGGGCCGCTGCCCGACGCGCGGGTGGCGGAGATCGGGCTGACGATCCTGTCGGTCCTCGAGGAGGCGCACGGCCAGGGCGTCGTGCACCGCGACATCAAGCCGAGCAACGTCCTCGTGAGCGACGACGGCGTGAAGGTCACCGACTTCGGCATCGCGGCGATCCTCGACGAGACGGCCCTGACCCGGACCGGCATGGCCATGGGTTCACCGAGCTACATCGCCCCGGAGCAGGCCAAGGGCGACGACCCGGCCCCCACCGCGGACCTCTGGGGGCTCGGTGCGACGCTCTACTACGCGCTGACCGGGGTCGCGCCCTTCGACCGGCAGCGCGCGATCGCCACGGTCCACGCGGTCGTGAACGAGCCGCACGAGCCCCTCGACGGCTCGCACGCGCTCGGTGACGTCATCGACCGGCTGCTGGCCAAGGATCCCGCCGACCGCCCGAGCGTCCCGGAGATCCGGACGGCCTTCGAGCGCGTCCTCGCCGGCGACGGGGCGTCCGGCGGCGAGACGGAGCCGGAGCGCGACGCCACCGCGGTCCTGACCCCCGCGCGGACCGTCGCCGCGCCCGCCGGGTCGCAGCCGCCGGTGGACGTGCAACCGACCGTCGCCTCGCCGCCGGTCCGCACGGGTCCGGACGAGCCGCCCGCGCCGGCGCCTGCGAGGGCGCCCGCCCGCCCGCCGGCCGGCGACGGCGCCAGCCCCTGGGGTCGCCGCCTCGGGATCGCCGCCGCCGTGCTGCTCCTCGCCGTGGTCGGGGTGCTGGTCCTGACCTCGGGTGACCCCACCACCGACCTCGGTGGCGTGGCCGTCGAGGACGACACGGCGGCGGGCGGGGAGGCCGCGCCCGACGCCGGCGCGGCGCCCGCAGGCGAGGACGCGGACGCCGGCGGCGAGGGCGTGCCGGCACCGGCCGGTGCGACGGAGCGCGTGACCGACACGGCGACCGACGCGGCAGCCGAGGCCACGGAGGATCCCGAGGCCACGGGCGACGAGCCCCCCGACGCCGCCGTGCCCGACGGCTGGGAGCGGGTGGCGGGCGAGACCTGGTCGGTCGCGGTCCCCGCGGGCTGGGAGGTCCGCGACGCCTCCGGTCCCCGTGTCGACCTCGTGGACCCCGCCTCCGGGGCCTACCTGCGGGTCGACTGGACCGACTCGCCGAAGGCCGACCCCGAGGCCGACTGGCAGGAGCAGTCCGAGGCCTTCGCCGCCCGCCACGACGACTACCGCGAGCTCCGCATCGAGGAGGTCGACTACGCCGACGCCGCCGCGATCTGGGAGTACACCTACCGTGCGGGCGGCGCCGCGCTCCACGCCTACAACCTCGGCTTCGTCGCCGGCGCCCGGGGCTACGCCTTGAACTTCCAGACCCGCGCCGACGACTGGGAGGCGATGGAGCCGATGTTCGAGGACTTTCTGCGGACGTTCCGGCCCACCTGAGCCGGCCCGGCCTACCCGGCCGCTCGGATCCGCTCGTAGCGCTCGAGCACGCGCAGGACGTACATCTGCGTCTCGGCGATGTCCGGGATGCCGTTGGCTTCGGCCACCCGGCCCGGGCCGGCGTTGTACGCGGCGAGACCGAGCTCGACGGCGCCGAACCGCACCATCTGGATGCGCAGGTAGCGGGCGCCCCCGGCGAGGTTGGCGATCGGGTCCCAGGGGTCGACGCCGAGGCCGGCGGCGGTCCCCGGCATCAGCTGCGCCATCCCGATGGCCCCGGCGTGCGAGACGGCGGTGGGGTTGAAGTTGGACTCGGTCCAGACGAGGGCGGCGAGGAGCCGGCCGTCGATGCCGGCGCGGCCGGCGACGGCCTCGATCGCGGACGCCCACTGGCGGCCGCGCGCCGGCAGCGCAGACGCCCAAACCGGCGGGGGACCGTCGATCGGGATGTCCACCGTGGAGAAGACGACGTCGTCGATCGAGATGGCCATGCTCGAGATGGCGTCGCGCAGCTGCTGGACGAGCACGGCCGAGGCGGTGCGGTCGTTCTCGATGTCGGCGACGATGGCGGCCTTCGTGGCGAGCTCGCCCTCGATGGTGGCGACGAGGCGTGCCTGCTTCGCGACGAGCGCCTCGACGCGGCGCTGCTCGCGCAGGGCGGCGCGCTGCTCGGAGCGTGCCTGGGACCGGAGGCCCGCGACCGCCGCGCGGGCCTCGTTGGCGGCGCGCGCGAGGTCGCGGTTCCGCGCGAGGAGCTGGCGGTCACGCTCCATGATCCCGTGGACGGTCTTGACCGTCACCGCGGCCTCGTGCATGTCGCCGCTGCGCGTGAGGCCCTGGAACATGAGGTTGGTGTTGGAGGCCGCGCCGTGCTTGTAGGTCTCGGCGGCGCGGGCGTTGACGGCCGCGCGGGTCGTCTCCCAGTCCGCCAGGCGGTCGTCCATGCTGCCGAGCGCCTCGGTCAACGCGCCCGCGGCCTCGCGCTCGGCTGCCTGCGCCTGTGCGAGCGCCGCCTCCGCGGCGGCGAGGTCGCCGGCGACGGCATGGAGGTCGCTGCTGGCACGGTCGAGGCGGGTCTCGACGGCGTCGACGGCGGCCCGCGCCCGGCGGAGCTGTGCCTCGACGTCCTCGAGGCTCCGCTCGGCCTGGGACAGCGCCTCACGGACCGTGCCGACCGTCGCCGGCGGCACCTGTGCTCCGGCAGGGGAGGGGAGGAGCAGGGCCACGAGGGCACCCGCCGTCAGCATCGCGCGTCCCCGCACGGGACCCCCTGGAGCTCGGAGCAGCGGTCGTCCGGACGGCGGCTGCCGTCCTCTCGTCCGCATCGGCATCCCACGGCTGCGACCTGAGCGGCACGCCCGCCTGGCGTCCCGCCGAGCCGGGACGGGAGGGGTGGGGACGTCCTGTGCGCGCCCGCGTCGTCCCTCGTCAATGCCCCTTGCGGCAACGGCAGTTGCGGAACGCGTCCCTCCGCGGCACACTCCCACGATGACGACCACCGAGCGGGCGACCGCGCCAGCGCCCGACGACGAGGTCCTGCGCGCGCTCGACGACCTGCTGGAGGTCCTCCGTGACCACGAGCACGTCGAGCTGATCGTGGCCCGGGCGGAGCAGCTCCGGGCCCGCCGCGCCGAGGGCGCCGCCTACAGCGAGACCGTCGACGAGGAGTCGCGGCCGCTCATCGTCGAGGTGCTGAGCGAGCACATCCAGTCGCTCCTCAGGACGAGCGCGCGGTTCCGTCGCGCCGAGGCCGCGGCGCTGCACGCGGAGGGCCTCACGATGGACCGCATCGCCGAGCTCTTCGGCGTGACGCGCCAGCGCGTCTCCACCCTCCTGAAGGAGGCCCGCGCGGGTTCCTGAGGGTCGCCGTCGTCGGGGCGGCCCAGCGACCCGCTGCTCCGACCGTGCGCCTCACCCGACGGAGAACCGCACCATGGCGGGTTCCCGTCACCAGCCGCGCCGTCACCGATCCGCGAGCGCATCTCCACCGACGGGAACCCGCGCCGCGGCGGGTCTCCGTCGGAACCGCTCAGTCGACGGTGAGCTCGAGCCAGCGCTCCTCGGCCTCGCCCAGTTCCGTCTCGAGCGCGCGGCGGTCGGCGGAGAGCTCGCCGGCGCGGGCGAAGTCCGCGCCGACGTCCGCGAGCTCGCGGTCGATCTCGTCCCGCCGGCGCTCGAGCTTCCGCATCCGCTCCTCGAGCGATCGGATCTCCTTGCGTCGGCGCTGCCGCTCCTTGTTGTCGATCGTGCTGCCGGACACGGCGCGTCTCGCGGCGGCCTCCCGTGCCGCGGCGGCCTCCTGCCGCGCGCTGTGCGCGTCGCGGTAGGACTCCCAGTCGAGGTGCTCGCGCAGGCGCCCGCTCGGCTCCACGGCCACGATGCGGTCCGTGAGCCGGTCGAGGAGGTAGCGGTCGTGGCTCGCCACGATCACCGTCCCGGTGAACCCGTCGAGGTGGTCCTCCAGGATGTTCAGCGTGTCGACGTCGAGGTCGTTCGTGGGCTCGTCCAGGACCAGCACGTTCGGTGCGGCGATCAGGAGGTGCAGGAGCGCGAGGCGTCGGCGCTCGCCACCGGACAGTCGGGCGACCGAGGCGCGCTGGAGCCGGGCGTCGAACTGGAAGCGCTCGGCGAGCGAGCTCGCCGGCAGCTGCTCGCCGTTCGCCAGCGGGATGTGCTCGCCGTGGTCGCGGATGGTGTCGAGCACGCTCCGGTCGCTCGGCGGGACGCGGGCCTCCTGCTCGTAGACCCCGAACTCCACGGTGGTGCCGATGCGGACCTCGCCGGCGTCGGGATCGATCGCGCCGGTGAGCACGCGCAGCAGCGTGGTCTTGCCCGAGCCGTTGGGTCCGACGATGCCGACGCGGTCGCCGGGACCGACCACGAGGCTCGCGTCCTCGAGGACCGTCGTGTCGCCGTACCGGACGGTCACCTCGCGGGCCTCGACGACGTCGTTGCCGAGCCGCCGCCGGCCGGTGCCGAGCTGGAGCTGCGCGCGGGCGTCCTCGGGGGTCGCCTCCTGCAGCGCGATCGCCTGGTCGACGCGGAACTTCGGTTTGCTCGTCCGCGCCTTGGGGCCTCGGCGGAGCCACGCGATCTCCTTGCGGAGGAGGTTCTGGCGCCGCTGCTCCGTCCTCGCGCGCTGCTCCTCACGCGCGGCCCGCGCCTCGAGCACGTCGGAGTACGTCCCCTCGTGCCAGAACACCTCGCCGGGCGAGGTCGAGGCGTCGATCTCGATCATGCGGTTGGTCAGGCGCTCGAGGAAGTAGCGGTCGTGGGTGACCATCAAGAGGCCCGACGCGCGCCGGCGGAGCTCGGTCTCGAGCCAGTCGATGGTGTCGACGTCGAGGTGGTTGGTCGGCTCGTCGAGGATCAGCAGGTCGCTCGGGGGGAGGAGCGCCCGTGCGAGCGCCACCCGCCGGCGCTGGCCGCCCGACATCGCCGACAGCGGGGCGGCGGGGTCGATCCCGAGCCGGTCGAGCATCGCCTCGGCCTCGTGCGCCTGGACCGCGTCGTCGCCGCCGGACGCGACGACCAGCGCGGGCGCGGACTCGTCGAAGCGTGGCTGCTGCTGGAGGTGGCTCGTCCGGGCGGCGGTGTTGTAGACGACCTCGCCCTCGTCGGGGACCTCCTCGCCGGCGAGGATGCGCAGGAGGGTCGACTTGCCCGAGCCGTTCGGTCCCACGACGCCGACGCGGTCGCCCGTGCCGACGCCGAACGCGACGTCGGTGAACAGGGTGCGGCCCTCGTAGGACTTCGACAGGCCGGTGACGGAGACGATGTGCATGGGGCGGAGGGTAGGGTCGGACGCCGACCCGCCCGTCCCCACCGACCGGGAAGCGCCGTGGCGACGCTCGCGATCCGCACCTCCTACGTCCTCGTGGGCGAGCGTCCGATGCTCGTCCTCGACGCTCGCTCCGGCGACATGGAGCCGCCGCTGTCGGCGGACGGCGACCCCGTCCTGTGGTCCTTCCTGGAGTTCGGGCTGAAGCTCCTGCCCGGCTTCTACGGCGTCAACCTCCCCGACGACACGCGCCTGTCGCTGGTGCGCGAGGCCGGCCAGCTCGTCCTGCAGGTCGTGGGGGGACACGTGAGCGTGTCCTCGCCGATCGACGACCTCCCGCTCGAGTGGCTCGAGGCGGTCGAGGACCAGGGCGGGGCGATCCTCGTGGTCGGGCGGGCCATCGGCGCCGCCGACCACACCACCGGCAAGGGCGTCGCGGACGCCGTCGACGCCGCGGCCAAGGCCGGACGGGTGCTCGGTGCCGTCGTCGACGTCCGCGTGCTCCCTCTGGGGTGAGGGTGGGACGAGGAGGCGCCTGAGGACCCGTACCCTTCCCCGCGATGATCACCCTCTCCCGCGTCTCCAAGGCGCACGGCACCGATCCGCTCTTCCGGGACGTCACGTTCTCGCTGCTCCCGGGGCGGCGCGTCGCGCTGCTCGGGAGCAACGGCGCGGGCAAGACGACCCTCCTCGAGATCATCCTCGGCCGGCAGGACCCCGATGACGGCGAGGTCAACCGCGCCAAGGGCGTCCGCATCGGCTACCTGCCCCAGGACGTCGCCGAGCCGGGGGAGGGGACCGTGCTCGAGGAGGTGCTCGAGGGCGCCGGCGAGATCCTCGCACTGGAGAAGCTGCTCCGGCACCTCGAGCACCAGCTGGGGGAGACGACCGGTGCCGAGCACGACGCGGTGCTCGAGCGCTACGGCAACGAGCAGCACCGCTTCGAGCAGCTGGGCGGCTACGAGATCGAGGCCGAGGCGCACCGGGTGCTCGCCGGCCTCGGCTTCGCGCCCGAGGACGCGGACCGCCCCGTGCGCGAGCTCTCCGGCGGTTGGCGCGTCCGCGTCGCCCTCGCCAGGCTCCTGCTCTCGAAGCCCGACCTGCTGATCCTCGACGAGCCGACCAACCACCTCGACATCGAGTCGATCGCGTGGCTCGAACGGACCCTCGTCGAGCACCCCGGGGCGCTGCTGTTCGTCAGCCACGACCGCGACTTCATCGAGGCCGTCGCCGACCGCGTCGTCGAGCTCGCCCACCGCACGGCCACGGAGTACGTCGGCTCGTTCTCGGACTTCGTCGAGCAGCGGGAGCTGCGCATGGAGGGGCTCCGGGCCGCGCAGAAGCAACAGCAGCGCGAGCTCGCCGACACCGAGCGGTTCATCGAGCGCTTCCGCTACAAGGCCAGCAAGGCCAAGCAGGTCCAGAGCCGCGTGAAGCGCCTCGAGAAGGTCGACCGCATCGAGGTGCCGGAGGACCACGACCCGAAGGTCCGCTTCGGCTTCCCCACGCCCCGACGGGCGAGCCGGGTCGTCCTGTCGCTCGAGGGCGTCACCAAACGCTTCGACGACACGCCGGTGTTCACCGGGCTCGACCTGACGATCGAGCGCGGCTGGAAGATCGGGGTCGTCGGTCCGAACGGCGCCGGCAAGTCGACGCTGCTCAACCTGATCCTGGGGCTGATCGAGCCCGACGAGGGCACGGTCACCCTCGGCACCAACGTCGACGTCGCCCACTTCGCCCAGCACCAGGTCGATGCGCTCCGGCAGGACCGCCGCGTCGTCGAGGAGTTCTCGGCCGGGCTGTCGGACGAGCACCGCGGCAAGAACGTCCGCACGATGCTCGGCGCGTTCGGGTTCAGCGGCGACGCCGGCGACCAGGAGGTCCAGACCCTGTCCGGCGGCGAGCAGACCCGACTGGCGCTCGGACGTCTGATGGCGAACGCCGCCAACCTCCTGTGCCTCGACGAGCCCACGAACCACCTCGACATCTCCAGCCGCGACCTCCTGGAGGACGCGCTCGTCGCCTACCCCGGCACGGTCCTCCTGATCACGCACGACCGGCACGTCATCCGCGGCGTCGCCGACCACATCCTCGACGTCCGCGACGGCACGGCCCGGCTCCACCCCGGCGGCTACGAGGAGTTCCTCGAGCGCGTCGGCACCCACGCGGCGACGCCCGCGTCCGGCAGCGCCCTCTCCGACGGCCGCACGGGCGCGCGGTCGAAGGCGAAGGAGGCCGACCCGGCCCGCGACAAGCGCCGCGAGGCCGAGCACCGCAACCAGCTGCACCGCGTCACCAAGCCACTGCGCCGCGAGGTCACCAAGCTCGAGGCCGCCCTCGAGAAGGCCGAGGCCGAGGTGGCCGAGCTCACCCGTGCCATGGCCGACCCGGCCGTCTACGAGGATCCGCGGAAGGTCGCCGAGCTGGTCGCCGCCCACGGGCGCGCCAAGGACCTCGCCGGCGATCTGATGCAGCGGTGGGAGGCGGCGCAGCTCGAGCTCGAGGCGGCCGAGGCGGGGATCGCGGGATGACGCCGGTCCCCCCCGAGCGGTACCCGTCGAGCGATGCCGACGTCGCACCCTTCGTGCGCTCGCTCGGGCTCGACGGCCTCCTCGACCTGCACGTGCACGTCATGCCCGACCGCATCCAGGCGGCGGTGTGGTCCTTCTTCGACGCGCTCGACGATCCGCCGTGGCCGGTCACCTACCGGGCACCCGAGCCGGACCGCCGGCGCACGCTCGCCGGCCTCGGCGTGGCGCGCCACACGGCGCTCGCCTACGCGCACCGCCCGGGGGTGGCGGCGTGGCTGAACGAGCACACGCTGGCGCTCGCCGACGAGGACGACCAGGTCGTCCCGTCGTTCACCTTCTACCCCGAGGACGGCGTCGAGGGCTACGTCGACGAGGCGCTCGCGCGCGGCGGGGTGGTCGCGAAGGTCCACCTCCAGGTCGGGCGCTTCTCCGCCACCGACCCGCTGCTCGACCCCGTGTGGCGCAGCCTCGTCGGGGCGCGGACGCCGGTGGTGCTGCACGCCAGCGCCGTGTACGGCGTCGAGGGCGGCCACGAGTACTGCGGCGCCGACGTCGTCCGCGACCTCCTCGACCGCCATCCCGACCTCGTCCTCGTCGTCGCCCACCTCGGGGCGCCGGACATCGACGACTTCCTCGACCTCGCCGACGAGGTCCCGACGCTCCGCTTCGACACGGCGATGGTCCTCACCGATCCGCCGTTCGGACCGCTCACCGGCCGCTTCACCGACGAGCACCACGCCCGGATCCGCGCCATCGCGGAGCGCCTGGTGTGGGGGTCGGACTTCCCCACGATCCCGCTGCCCTACGCGGCGCTCCTGCGGGGACTCGCCGTCCTCGAGCTCGATGACGCGGGCCTGCGCTGGCTCCTGCACGACCACGCGGACCAGCTGCTCACACGGGTTCGGACGCCGGGCTCGACGGGGCCGTCGGGAGGCTGGAGCGGAGCGCCGCCTGCCGTGCGAACGCCGGCACCTCGCCCGGATCGAGCGGACGACCGATGAAGTAGCCCTGGGCGCGGTCGCAGCCGAGCTCGCGGAGGAGTTCGAGCTGGGCCGCGCTCTCGACCCCCTCGGCGGTCGTGGCCATGCCGAGGTGCCGCGCGAGGCCGGCGATCGCGCCCGGGACCGCGCGGGCGTCCTCGCCGTCGCGGTCGAGCCGGTGCACGAACGAGCCGTCGATCTTCAGCACGTCGATGGGGAAGGTCTTGAGGTAGGTCAACGACGAGTACCCGGTGCCGAAGTCGTCGATGGCGATGCGCACCCCGAGCCCCTTCAGGAGCTGGAGCGTCGCCGCGGAGGCCTCCGGGTCCTGCACGAGCGACCGCTCGGTGAGCTCGAGCTCGAGGAGGTCCGGGTCCATGCCGCTCCCCTCGAGCGCGGCCGCGATGGTCGAGGTGAGGCCGAGCTGACGGAACTGCTGGGCGGAGAGGTTGATGGCCATGCGGATCGGCGGGACGCCGTCGGCCTGCCACGCCACGTTCTGTCGGCAGGCCTCCTCGAGCACCCAGGCGCCGAGCGGCGTCATGAGGTCGGTGTCCTCGAGCACCTCGATGAAGTCGCCGGCGCGCACCTCCGTGCCGTCGGGGCGGACCCAGCGGACGAACGCCTCGACGCCGACGAGCTCGCCGGTCTCGACCGAGACCTGTGGCTGGTAGGCGAGACGCAGACGCTGCATGGCGACCGCCGACCGCAGCTCGGAGACGAGCCGGGCCCGCCGGACGTTGACCGCCCGCAGCTCGGGCGTGGAGAACTGGAAGGTGTCGCGGCCGGCGCCCTTGGCCTGGTACATCGCCGAGTCGGCGAACCGCAGGAGATCGTCGGCGACCAGCGCGTCGTCGGGGTAGAGCGAGACACCGATGGAGGTGGTGACGCGGAGCTGGCGGCCGGCGACCTCGAAGGGCTCGGACATGGTCTCGAGGATCTTCGCGGCGGCGGCGGCGGCGCCGTCCGGCCCGTCGAGGCTCTCGAGCAGCACGACGAACTCGTCGCCACCGAAGCGGGCGATGGTGTCGCCGCGTCGCGCCACCGACTGGAGCCGCTCCGCGACGGCGATCAGGAGCTCGTCGCCGGCGTCGTGGCCGTACGAGTCGTTGATGTCCTTGAACTTGTCGAGGTCGAGGAACATCACGGCGAGCCGCTTGCCGGTCCGCTCGGCCGTCGCCGTCGCGTGGTCGAGCCGGTCGCGGAACGCCATCCGGTTCGCGAGGCCGGTGAGATGGTCGTGGCGGGCCAGCTCCTGCAGCTGGGCCGCGGCCCGCTGCCGCTCGTCCTCGGCGGCCCGTTGGCGGCGCTCGGCGGTCTCGCGCATCCGGCGGGTGACGGGGCGGAACACGAGGACCGCCTCGATGGCGAGGAGGGCGAGCGTCGCGAGGAGCATCGAGCGGTCGATCCCGCGCGCCTCCTCGACGCGGGTGGCGGCGAGCGCGTCGTACTCGGCCGAGAGGTCCCCGAGCGCCCGCTGGTAGCGCTCCTCCGCGAGCTCGACCTCGGCGACCTCGTCGGCCAGCGCGGCCGTCACCTCGGGACCGCTGGCGCCGGGTGGGAGCTCCTCGACGGCCGACGCGAGCACCGCCAGGCTGCTGCTGACGGCCGCCCCGTGCCGGTCGAGCGTGTCCGCCGTCGGTCGCATCTCGGCACGGATGCGGGCAGCATCGCCGGCGAGCGGGTCGCCGGCCACGAGGCGCCGGTGGACGGCCTCGAACGGCTCGAGGGCCTCGAGCGCGCGGGCGACGTTCGTGCGGGCGGCCAGCGCATCCTCGGCCCGCCCCACGGCCCGTGCGGTGTCCTGCAGCGTGTCGATGTGCGTGCGCTGCTCGCCGACGATCCGCGTGACGGTCGCGGCCTCGCGCTGCAGGACGAGGGTCGAGTCGACGAGCATCCAGCCGGTGATCGCGATCACCGCGACCGCGACGAGCGCCAGGGTCCAGGCGATGGTGAACCGGTGCGCGTTCGTGTCCGACACGGCCGGAGCCCCGTCGTGGTGCACCCCTGGGGGCGTCCCGCCTGCGTCCATCTCTTCTCCCACTCCGCGGAGTTATCGGCGCTCACGGAGAGCGACTGGACCGTCGGGGGTGCCGCGGCGGGGAAGATGACCCGAAGTACCTAGCCGTCGGTTGAACACGACTGGACGCTGCGTAACCCTCGAACGGCACGGTCGTTGACCCTCACGACCGGCCTCGCGGAGGGCCGGGGAGCGACGGAAGGGACGGACGATGGCACGGCGCTGGTTGCTGACGGTGCTGACCGGCACCGCACTGAGCCTCGGCTTCGCCGGCACGGCGGGCGCGCAGGAGCTCGACCCCGTGACGGTCGACGCGGAGGTCGTGGAGGTCACGGCGAGTGCGGACGCCGCCGAGCGCACGGTCGAGGTCGAGGCCACGACGGACGCCACCGCCGAGGAGGCCGACACCGAGGTCTCCCCGCAGGCGACCGCGACGGTCTCGCCCGACGGAGCGACCGCGGACGTCGACGGCACCACGGAGGTCGCCGGGACCGACGTGTCGGTCGCGGAGCTCACCGACCCGGTCGAGGACGTCGTCACCCGGCCGGATCCGGGGCCGTCGGCCGCAGGCTCCGATGTCACGCCGGCGCCCGCTCCGGACGCTGTGGCAGCTGCCGCCCCGCCGGCCTCCGTCGGTCCCGCGGCGCCGGCACGGAGCACGGTCGAGCACAGCCGACCTCTCTCCGCCGACGGCGCCACCGCCCGCAGCGGCATGTGGGCCGAGACGGGCAGCTACGCGTCCGACACCACCGTGCTCGCTCCCGAGGTCGCGCCGCCCGCGGAGAGGCTCCCCCTGGTGGCCGCCGCCGCACCGACCGTCGCGACCGACCTGTCGCTGCCCATCATCGACACGACGCCCACCGTGCCGGGACTCCTCCGTCTCCTCGCCGGCCTGATGGTCGTCGGTGCCGCCGCTACGTGGCGCACGGTGCGCGACGAGCTCGCCTGAGCGAGGCCGATCCTCGGCGATGCCCGGCCGTGTGCCGGGCATCGTCGCGTCCGGGGCGGGTCTCGGCGATTTGGAGAGGACGCTACGAATCTGGGATTCTCGGAGCCTGCCGTTCCCCCGACGCGAAGGGTCCGCCATGGCCGAGCTGCGAGACGCGTACTACATCGACGGGGTGCGCCTGCCCATCGGACGTGCGAAGGACACCGGCTACTACGCCGGCACCCGCGCCGACGACATGGCGGTCCGCACCATCCGCGTCCTGATGGAGCGCACCGGCATCCCCGACGACCGCGTCGACGACGTCGCCTGGGCCGCGACGGCGCAGGTGGGCGACCAGGGCCTGACGCTCGGGCGCTCGCTGGCGATCCTCGCCGGGCTCGGCCAGAACGTCCCGGGGTACGCGATCGACCGCATGTGCGCGGGCGCCCTGACCGCGATCGTGAACGCCGGCAACGCCATCCGCGTGGGTGCGCAGGACGTCGTGCTCGCCGGCGGGGTCGAGCACATGGGCCACCACCCCATGGGCGCTGAGGTCGACCCCAACCCGCGGTTCCTCTCCGACAAGCTCGTCGACCAGTCGGCGCTCGTCATGGGCAACACGGCCGAGAACCTCCACGACGTCCACACCGACATCACGCGCGAGCGCACCGACGAGTACGCGCTCCAGTCGCAGGAGCGGACCGGCAAGGCCCAGGCCAACGGCATCTTCGACGACCACGTCGTGCCGATGACGGTGTGGACCGACGAGGGCTGGAGGGTCGTCTCGGTCGACGAGCACCCGCGCCCCGGCACCACGATGGAGGACCTCCAGGCGCTCAGCTCGCCGTTCCGGGCCGGCGGTCTCGTGACGGCAGGGAACGCCGCGGGCCTCAACGACGGCGCCGGCGGCGTCGTGCTGGCCTCCCAGGCCGCGGTCGACGAGTTCGGTCTCACGCCGCGCATGAAGCTCGTGGACTACGCGTTCGTCGGCGTCGAGCCCGAGACGATGGGTTGGGGACCGGTCCCGGCCACCGAGAAGCTGTTGGCGAAGACCGGCCTGTCCATCGACGACATCGACGTCATCGACATGAACGAGGCCTTCGCCGTGCAGTGCGTCGCGTTCCTCGACCACTTCGGGCTCCCGCTCGACGCCGAGCACGTCAACCCCTACGGCGGCGCCATCGCGATGGGGCACCCGCTGGCGTTCTCGGGTGCGAGGTTGGCGATGCAGGTCGCGAGCTGGTTCCAGCGCCACCCCGACGCCCGCTACGGCATCACGACGATGTGCATCGGCCTCGGCATGGGCGCCGCGGTCCTGTGGGAGAACGTCTGACCCCGCCGGCCTCCGCGGCCGCCTTCCCGACGCGACGAACGTGAGGACCTGACCGACATGGCTGAGGACATCCAGACCAAGTTCAAGCTCCAGTACTTCGACTCGCCGTCGGCGGGCCGCCTGGCGCTGATGACGATGGACAACGGGTTCGACTACACGCGGCCCAACGTCTTCGGCGAGGGGGCGCTGCGCTCGCTCGCGGAGGCGCTCGACGAGCTCGAGTCGCAGGAGGACGTCAAGGGCCTGCTGCTGACCGGCAAGCAGTTCATCTTCGCCGTCGGCGCCGACACCTCCGAGTTCCAGGGCATCGACGGCGACCGCGTCCGCGAGGGCATCGAGACCGGCCACGAGCTGTTCTCGCGCATCACGGCGCTGCCGTACCCGACGCTCGCCGCGATCAACGGCGCGTGCATGGGCGGCGGGCTCGAGATCGCGCTGCACTGCGACTACCGCACCATCTCGACCGGCGCCGCGGCGATCGCGTTCCCCGAGGTCTTCCTGTCGATCCTGCCCGGCTGGGGCGGGACGCAGCTCACGCCGCGCCTGATCGGCGGGGCGAAGGCGCTCGAGGTCATCGTCACGAACGCGCTGAACAACAACAAGATGCTCACGCCCGCCCAGGCCGTCGACCTGGGGCTCGGCGACCGCCTGATCGAGTCCGCTGGCTTCCTCGAGGACTCGCGCGAGCTCCTCGAGCGCATCGTCGCCGGCGAGGAGACCATCACGCGGGACGTCGAGCTCGAGGCGGGGCTCGACGAGGCGCTGGAGCAGACGCGCGCGTTCGTCGACAACAAGGTCCACGGGGCGACGCAGGCGCCCTACGAGGCGATCGACTGCATCGAGTTCGCGGCGCGCGGCGGTGACCTCGCCGAGGGCCGCAAGCGCGAGATCGAGGCGATGACCGAGCTGCTGCCGGCGAACCAGGCGCAGGCCGCGATCTACGCCTTCGACCTCACCCAGCGGCGCATCAAGAAGCAGCCGTGGAAGCCGGACGTCAAGGGCCGCAGGATCCGCAAGATGGCCGTGATCGGCTCCGGGCTCATGGGCGCCCAGATGGGTGCGCTGTTCCTGCAGCGCTACGAGGTCCCGCTCGTGATGAAGGACATCGACCAGGGCGTCCTCGACAAGGCCCGGGAGCACATCGGCGGCGAGGTCGACAAGCTCGTCCAGAAGGGTCGCATCAACCCGGGCAAGGGCGAGTTCCTCAAGGGGCTCGTGACCTACACCCTCGACTACGAGCCCGTCGCCGGCGCCGACTTCGTGATCGAGGCCGTGCTCGAGCGGATGGACCTCAAGAAGGCGATCTTCGCCGACCTCGAGGAGGTGCTCGACGACGACGCGGTCCTCGCGACCAACACCTCGTCGCTGTCGGTGGGCGAGATGGCGAGCGACCTCGAGCACCCCGAGCGGGTGGTGGGTTTCCACTTCTTCAACCCGATCGCGGTGATGCCGTTCCTCGAGATCGTCCGCCCCGAGTCCTCCTCCGACGAGGCGATCGCGACGGCGTTCGAGGTCGCGAAGAAGATCAAGAAGTCGGCCGTCCAGTGCGCCGACACGCCGGCGTTCATCGTCAACCGGATGCTGACGCGCTTCAACGGCGCCGGCATCGAGGCGATCCGCCGGGGCAACACCTTCCGCGAGGTCGATGACGCCTACAAGGCGATGGGGCTGCCGATGGGGCCGTTCGAGCTGTTCGGCTTCGTCGGCATCAAGGTCGCCTTCCACACCGCCGAGACGCTCCACGAGGCCTTCCCCGACCGCTTCCCCCTCGATGACAACTTCGCCCGCATCGCGGAGCTCGACGTGGACGGGATCTACGACTGGGGGAGCGGCGGCGAGCCGTACCAGGAGATCCTCGACCTCGTGGAGGTCGAGGAGGGTGCCGAGAAGTGGTCGGCGGAGGAGATCCAGCGCCGCGCCAAGGAGGCTGCCGCCGACGAGGCCCGGATCATGGTCGCGGACGGTGCCGTCGTCGACGCCCGCGACATCGACACGGGCATGCTCCTGGGCGCCGGCTTCCCGTTCTTCCTGGGTGGCATCTGCAAGCACCTCGACCAGACCGGCATCTCCCAGGAGGTGACCGGCTCCGAGCTCGTCACCGAGCAGGACGCCGCCTTCGCCTGACCCGCGACGTCCGACGCCCGTCATCGCGGGATGTGGCCGGGATCCCGCGCGGATGCCGCGATGACGAGCTACGCCGGCGGGGTCCGGCCCCGCGAGGTGAGCGCGTGGTCGAGCCGGGCGAGGAAGCGCTGCCACGGCGCGCCCCACGGCATGCCCCACGCCAGCTGCAGGAGGAGCCGGCGGCCGGCGACGACGACGTCGTTGTTCCGCTCCGCAGCGCGGTCGAGCTGGGCCCGACCCGAGTGGTAGCGCCACCGAGGCACTCGACGCCCACCTTCGGCCCCCGGTAGGGCAGGTCGATCGAGCGCGGCCGCCCGGGCGTCGCGAGCCGTTCCTGGCCGGGATCCGGTGGCCGGCGCGCGACGACGAGACGGTCGCGGACGGAGAACTCGAACCCGGAGCCCGAGCCGTCCCCGCGGAGGTCGTCGGCCACCTCCGCGTCCCGGCGACCCGTGAACCGCCGGTCGCGGCGCAGCACCGTCCAGGCGGTCCTCGGTGAGGAGCCTGCGGAACCGGGCGTCGATCGCGAGGTGCCGCAGAGCAGGGACCGAGACGAGCGTCTGGGTCGGTGCGGTCGGGACCAGCCCGTGGAGGAGCAGCGCGGCAATCGGGGTCCGCCGCGCCTGTGGACGGCCCACCCGGCCACATCCCACGACGTCGGGACGTCGTGGGATGTGGCCGGTACGCCGGGCAGGACCCGCGATGACGGATCGGTCCCGGGAACTTCCGGCGGAGGGGAGGAACCGGACGGGGCAGGGTCGAACATCCCCCGCATGAAGATCCGACTCCTGCCCCTCGCCCTCCTCGGGATCGTCGCGGCCGCGCCCCTGGGCGCCGAGCTGCTCCACGGGTCCGCCGCGGACCCGGCGTCCTCCCGACTCGCCGACGCGTCCGTCGTGCGCGCCATCGGGGAGGCGCCGGCGACGACCGCCGGGCTGCCTCCCGCGCTCGGCCCGGTGAGCGACGGCTTCGAGCTCGTCGGCCACTCGCCGCTCCACAACCGCGGGATGAACGCCGCCCTCGCCGTCCACGGCGACCACGCCTACGTCGGCTCCCGCACCGACGGCAAGCCCCTGGACGAGAACGCCACCGGCGCCGGCGTGCTGGTGGTCGACATCTCCGACCCCAGCGCGCCCGAGGTCGTGAACGAGATCGGGCCGCCGCACCAGGGGCTCCAGGGACAGACCTCGCGGGAGATGCGGGTGTGGCCCGAGCAGGAGCTCTTGATCGTCCAGAACCTGGGGTCGAACTGCTCCTTCCTCATCCACGCCTGCTCGCCGCGACGCGTCACGGACACGTTCGACTTCTACGACATCTCCGGGGACAACGCGGCGGATCCCGAGCACATCGCCCAGTACGACCCGAGTCACAACCCGCACGAGTTCTACCTCTGGGTCGACCCGGACGACCGCGACCGTGCGCTCCTCTACATCTCCGCGACGTCGCGGAACCGTCTGCTCGTCACCGACATCTCCGGCGTCCGCGACGGCGTCTTCGAGGAGCTGGTGAACTGGGAGATCCCGGCACCCGGCGGCGACCTGCACTCGATGACGCCGACCGTCGACGGCCGCGA
>JAHWKB010000027.1:0-3873 GCA_019348115.1 Actinomycetota bacterium
CGCCCTCGCGGCGGTGCGACATCGGGTAGAAGCACGCGAGCTCCCACGCCGGCATGGCCGGGTGGAGCTTGTGCTCGTTGTAGGTCGCCATCCGCTCGGCGAACTCGGCGACGCGACGGTCGAGGTCCTCGCCCTCCACGCCCTTGGCGGACATCTCCTCGCGGTACTGCTCGGGGGTCGCGGTGTACTCGCTCGTCTCGGTGAGCGACAGGTAGGACCAGTCGAGCCGGAGCGCCGGCGCGGCCGAGCTCGACGCGATCGCGGTCTGCACCCGGCGCAGGGCGGTGAGGTCCTCGTCGAGCGCCATGACCATGAGGTCGGCCTTGTGGCCGAGGGCCGCGAAGCAGTGGAGCTGGACCTCGCCGGCGAGGCCGGTGAGGGCGTCGGCGAGCTCCTTGCCGGCGCCGGGGGGGAGCTCGGCCACGGCGGCGTGGTCGACCTTGAAGAAGAGGTGGAGCACGCCCCACCCCTCGGCGGGGATCACAGCGTCCGGCACGGAGGGTCCTCGGAGGAGACGACAGGCCGCGAGCGTACTGCGGGCCGCCGGGCGCCCGTCCCCGGGCGAGCCGTGCTGGTCATACCTGTTGACCTCCTGTGCGCGACGTGCCAGGCTGCGCCGTACCCATCGGAGGCACCGTCCTGCAGCTGCACCCCGTGACGCGCTCGTCGGCATCCGACGACGTCTACGACCAGCTCGCCGCGTCCATCCTGGACGGGGGGCTCGAGGCGGGGGCGCCGATGCCGTCGGAGCGGGCGCTGGCCGAGGCCCTCGGGGTGTCGCGACCGGTGGTCCGCGAGGCGCTGAAACGCCTGGACCAGGCGGGCCTCGTCCGGATCCGCCACGGCGGCTCGACCGTCGTCCGGGACTTCCGGCGGAGCGCCGGTCCCGAGCTCCTCCAGCTGCTGCTGTTCGACCGCGACGGCGCGCTCGACCTCACGGTGGCCCGCGGCATCGTCGAGGCACGCTCCGAGCTCGGACCCCCCGTCGCCGCGGCCGCCGCCGCCCGGGCGACGGCGGACGAGCTCGCGTCCCTGCGGGATCTCGTCGACCAGCTGCGCGCCGCCGACGACGTGGCGGTCCTCCAGCGCCTGGCGATGGCGTTCTGGGACGTCCTCGTCGACGCCTCGGGGAACCTCGTCTACCGCCTGCTCTTCAACGCGCTGCGGCAGGCCTACGAGCCCGTGATGGACGCGCTCGCCGCGGTCATGCGCCGTGAGGTCTCCGACGTCGACGGCTACGCCGCCGTCGTGGCCGCCGTCGCGGCCGGCGATCCGGCGGCGGCGGCCGCCGCCACCCGCGCGATCGTCGACCGGGGCGCCGCCGCCACGATCGCCGTCATCGACGAGCTCCTGGTTCCCGACGACCCCACCACCGAGGAGGATGCCCATGGCTGACGCCCTGACCGACACCACCGTCGAGGACGCCCCCGGCACGACCGACGGACGACGACGCCGCAGCATCTCGCTCGGCGAGGCGTTCGCCGACTTCACGACCTGGACGTCACCGCGGCTGATCGCCCCGCTGTTCGTCGTCGCGCTGCTCGCCCGGCTCGTGGTCGGCGACTTCAGCCGCGTGGACCTCTTCCTCGCGCTGGGGATGATCGTGGGCCAGCCGTTCGTCGAGTGGACCGCGCACATCGTGCTGCTGCACATGAAGCCGCTGCGGATCGGCCGCTTCACGTTCGATCCGCTCTTCGCGCGCAAGCACCGCGAGCACCACGCGGACCCGCGCGACATGCGGCTCACGTTCCTGCCGACGACGGTCATCCTCCAGCTCGGCGCCGTCGCGATCCTCTCTGCGCTGCTCCTCTTCCCACGGCTCGGCCTCGGGCTCACGTTCCTCACGACGATCTCGGGCATCGGCCTCGTCTACGAGTGGACCCACTACCTCGTGCACAGCGACTACCGTCCCAAGCGGTGGCTCTACCGGACGCTCTGGCGGAACCACCGGCTGCACCACTACAAGAACGAGAACTACTGGTTCTCGTTCACGGGGACCTACCCGGACGCGCTGTTCCGGACGGCGCCGGACCCGACGACGGTCGAGACCAGCCCGACGGTCCGCGACATCCTGGGGACGGGCCAGCCGGCGTGAGCGCCGAGGGCGAGACGAGCTGACCGTTGGTCGACCGGGCGCTCACGAGACGGATCATGGGTGCGTCGCTCGCGATCCTGCTCGTGGGCGGCGGCCGCCTCATCGCCGACCGCGCCACGAGCGTCCCGGGGGCCTACGAGGTCGACGTGGTGCTGGGCTCGTCCGCGGGATCGGGACTCGCGCCCGGCTCCGACGTGAAGCTCCGGGGGGTGCGGATCGGCCAGGTGGTCGAGCTCGCCCTCGAGGACGGCACCGCCGTGGCGACGCTCGAGCTCGAGCCCGAGCCCTCCGTGCCGGCCGACGCCCGACCCGTGGTGACGGCGAAGACGCTGCTCGGTGAGAAGCAGGTCGAGCTGCGCCACGAGGGACCGCTGACGGCGCCGTTCCTCGCCGACGGGGACCGACTGACGGTCGCCCACGGCGCGGAGCCGACGGAGGTCGACGTGGTCGTGGCGGGGCTGGACCGGTTGTTCTCCGAGCTCGACCCCGACCGGCTCGCCGTGCTGGTCGACGCGCTCGGGACCTTCGACGGGTCCGACGCCGAGACGCTCGGACGGGGGCTCGACGCCACCCGTGAGCTGGCGGCGTTCGGGGCGCGGACCGGTCCGGCGCAGGTCGCCCGACTGCGCGAGCTCGCCGACGTGGTCGAGACGCTCGCGGACCACGCCGCCGACCTCGACCGCATCTCCGCGGCGCTGCCGGACGCCGTGGGGGTCCTCGCCGACCGCGAGGGCGACGTCGCCGCCGCGGCGACCGCCCTCGCGGACCTCTCGACCGGCCTGGCGGAGCTCCTGGAGCACGAGGAGGCACGCATCGGGCGGCTCTTCCGGCTGTCGGACACGATCGGCACCGTCCTCGACCCGCGCATCCCCGAGATCGGGCGGACCGTCTACGGCATCTACCGGTACGCGCTCGTCTTCGGCCAGCACGGCGGCTCGCTCGACGACGGCACGGAGCACGCGTGGTTCCGGGCGTTCATCGGCGAGGAGGGCTCGATCGGGCGTCTCTGCGACGGGCTGCCACCGGAGCTCCGTGAGATGGCGCCCGGCTGCGTCCGACCGCCCGATGACGGGGAGGGATCCCCGTGACCGACCGCCACGCGGGCATCAAGTTCGCCGCCTTCGCGCTCGTGTGTCTCCTGGTCGCGGGCTGGATCGTCGTCGTCATCGGCAACATCGCGCTCTTCGCCGACCGCCGGACCTTCACGGGGGAGTTCGCGAGCGCGCAGGGGCTCGTGGTCGACGACGCCGTGCGCATCTCGGGGGTCGAGGTCGGGAAGGTCCGCGCCGTCGAGGTCGAGCGCGGGCGGGCACTCGTGACGTTCACGGTGGACGAGGACGTCCGCATCGGCACCGACAGCACGCTGGCGGTCCGGTGGCGGAACACGCTCGGCCTCCGCTACCTCTACGTCGAGACCGCCGGCCCGGGCGACCTCCCTGCCGGCACGCACTTCGAGCTCGCCCGGACGAGCTCGCCGGCGGACATCAACGCGCTCCTCGCCCGTCTCACGCCCGTGATGCGCGCGCTCGACCCCGAGGTGTCGAACGTCGTCGTCCGCGAGCTCGTCGCCGCCCTCGAGGGACGCGAGGCCGAGGTGCGGGCGCTCACGACGGACGCGGCGGACGTCCTGGAGACGCTGGGCGACCGCTCGGACGCGGCCGGACGGGTCCTCCGCAACGGCGCCGAGCTCCTCGGCGCCTACGCCGACCGGGAGGCGCAGCTGCGCGACGTCATCGACGGCTTCGCCGACGTGAGCGAGTCCGTGGAGGCGCGGAACG
>JAHWKB010000027.1:3973-19606 GCA_019348115.1 Actinomycetota bacterium
CGCGACGTCATCGACGGCTTCGCCGACGTGAGCGAGTCCGTGGAGGCGCGGAACGACGTCCTCGTCGACGCGATCGACGCCATCGCCGCGGTCGAGCACGAGCTCGCCCGCGTGCTGCGGGACAACGACGCGGACCTCGACGGCCTCGTGGCCGCGCTCGACCGGGCGTCGCTGGTGCTGAGCGGCAACCACGAGGAGGTCGAGCGGACGGTCCGGACGCTCGGCCAGGGCATCGTCTCCTACCACCGCATCTCGCGCTGGGGTCAGTGGTTCAACATCCGTGTGCCGGGCCTGTCCATCGGCGAGGAGACCTTCACCACCGAGCGCGGCGCGAGCCTGCCCCCGCGACAGCAGGGACCGCCGCCCGCCCCGACGGACGCGAGCTGGGTGGACGTGTTCCAGCTCGCGGACGGCTGAGGGGGCGCGGATGCTGCTGGAGCGCAACCAGGCCCTGGTCGGGCTGATCGCCGCGATCGTGATCGCCGCCGGCACGGTGTTCGCCGTGGGCCTGTCGGCGGGTGCGTTCGTGTCGGGCTACCCGGTCGCGGTCGAGTTCGAGAACGCGGCGGGCATCATCCCCGGCGACCACGTGCTCGTGGCGGGCGTCCGCGCCGGCGAGGTCACCGATGTCCGCATCGCGGACGGCCTGATCGTGGTCGAGGTGCACACGACGGCCGGGCTGCCGGTCGACTCCTCGGCCGCGATCGTGAACAAGAACCTCCTCGGCGCACGGGCGGTCGAGCTGACCGCCGGTCGGGAGTGGGAGCGGCTCCTCGAGGACGAGGCGCTCGCGACCATCCCGGTCGAGCGGACGACGGTGCCCGTCGACGTGCCCGAGCTCGGCGACGCGACCGTCGAGCTCCTGCAGGACGCCGACGCCACCGCGCTGACCGAGCTCGTCACCACCCTCGCCGACGTCACCGAGGGGCAGCGCGACGAGATCGGCCGCCTCCTCGACGGGCTCGGCGAGGTGGGGGAGTTCGTCGCCGAGGACCGGGAGTCGCTCGTCTCCCTGATCACGAACGCCCGCATCGTGGTCGACGCCGTCGAGGACCGGGACGACGACCTGGTCCGAACGATCGACGCGTTCGGGTCGACGGTCGACGAGCTGGCCGCGCGACGCGAGCGCATCCGCTCGCTCCTCACCGGCACGCGCGACGCGGCCCGGCTGTCCGGCGATCTGCTCCGCGACCACCGGGCCGAGCTCGACCGTGTGCTCCGCGAGGCCGACGCGCTGGTCGCCATCGTCGACCGGCACCAGGTCGACCTCGCCCACGCCGTGGCCTACGGCGGCGTGGCCTTCAGCGGGTTCGCCTCGGTGGGGCGGTCCGGACCGGCCGACAACCCGTCCTGGGGCAACATCCTGACCAGCGGCGCCGGCATGGCCGGTATCGACGCGTTCGCCGGATGCGGCGGGGTCCTCGACCAGATCCTCGACCGGGTGCTGGGCCCGGCCGAGTGCCCCGAGCTCGAGCCCGGCGCCGGCGGGTCCGGCCCCGCCGAGCGCGGGCCGCCGCCCGGGACGTCCGCGTCGCTCCGACGGGTCTTCGCCGTCCCGCACGCAGGGACGCACCGATGAGGCCGCTCCGCCGTGCCGCCGTCGCCGTCGTGCTGGTCCTCGCCGTCGCCACCTCCGCCTGCGGGGTCCTCGGCGGTGGCGACCGCGCGGTCGACGCCGAGTTCGCGCGGACGTTCAACCTCTTCCCAGGTTCCGACGTCCGGGTGCTGGGCCTCAACGTCGGCCGCGTCGCCGAGGTCGTGGCCGAGGAGGGCACCGCTGTCGTGCGGACGCGGCTCCTCGTCGACGCCGGGGTGGCCCTGCCTGCGGACGTGCGTGCGCACGTCGTCCAGGGCTCGCTCCTGGGCGAGCGCTACGTCGAGCTGGAGCCGGCGTACACCGGTGGCCCGAAGCTCCCGGCCGGCGCCACCATCCCGGTCGCGCGGACCTCCGTCCCCGCGGAGTTCGACGAGATCCTCGAGTCGTTGAACGACGTCCTCGCCGCTCTCCCGCCCGACGAGCTCGCCCGCCTCGTCCGCAACACCGCGGCGATCGTGGAGGGGCGCGGGGAGCGCATCGGTCGGACGCTCGACGACGTCGCCGTGGCCGTCGCCGCGCTCCACGCGGCCGACGACGACCTCGTCGCGCTCATCGGCGAGCTCGCCGAGCTCAACGCCACGCTCGCGACGCGCAGCGACGGCATCGAACGGACCGTCGAGGACTACGCCTCGCTGCTGTCGCTCCTGGCGGAGGAGCGGCGCACCATCGACGTGGCCCTGTCGGAGGTCGCGGCGACCGTGCTGGAGCTGCGCGGCATCACCGAGGAGCACGTCGGCAGGCTCGACGAGACCGTCGAGGGCGTGACCCGCGTCGGCCGCACGCTGTCGCGGAACCTCGACGAGATCGCGCTCACCCTCGAGGGGCAGAGCGAGCTGTTCCGGCACGCGGAGCGGGTCTTCGACTTCGAGAGGAACTGGCTGCCGCTGGTGAACCACGACGAGGACCTCGGCCGGCTGATGCAGCACCGGCTCACGGAGCGGCTCGTCGGCCTCTGCCGCCGGCTCGGTCGCGACGACTGTGACGAGCACGCGTGGTGGGACGAGGAGCTGCCCGCCTCGGTCTGCCTGCCCGGGGTGCTGGAGTGCCGCGTGCCCGAGGGTGACGCCGACGTGGTGGACGAGACCACCCTCGACGAGGCCATCGGTCGCGCGGTCGCGCGGGTGCCCGAGCTGGCCGATGCCGTGGCCGACGGGTCGCTCGCCGACCTCCGCGCCGGCGAACCGGGGCCGCGGGCCGTCCGGGGGGCGTGGCGATGAGGGGCCTCCTGCGCGCGCTCCCGGTCGTCCTCCTGGCGGTCGTCGCGGCGGTCGTCGTGCGGACCTCCGGCGAGCCCGGCATCCCGGCATGGGCCACGTTCGACGACGTCCGCGACCTCGTCCCCCTCGCCTCCGTCCGGGTCGCCGACGTCCCCGTGGGGACGGTCACCGGGATCGCGCTGACCGACGACCACCGCGCCCGCGTGGAGCTGTCGGTGTCGCCGGACACGGGCCTCCCGCGTGACGTCGTCGCCGTGCTGCGCACCACCGGCGTCCTCGGGGAGCGCTACGTCGAGCTGCGCCCCGCACCGGACGCCGCCGGAGGCCGGTTCCGCGGCGGGGACCTCGGCCCCGGGCGCACGATCGACGACATCGAGGACCTGGTCGCCAGCGGCAGCGGGCTGCTGGCCCTCGTGTCCGCGGACCGGCTGGCCCAGGCGGTCACGGTCGGGGCGGCGGCCCTGGGCGGCCGCGGCGACGCCCTCGGGACCACCGTCGGCGACCTCTCCACGATGGTCGGCGCGTACGCGGAGGGACGCGAGGATCTCGGACGGCTCGTCGACGCCAGCGACCGCCTGTTCGCCGAGCTCGCTCCCGACGCGCGCGAGCACGCCGCGGTGCTCGCCGACCTCGACCGGGCGGCGCGGGCCTTCGACCGGCAGGACGAGCGCCTGTTCACGGCCCTCGAGGGCCTCTCCCGCCTGGCCGACGTCGGCACGGCGATCCTCGTCGACAACCGCTCGTCCCTGGACGCGCTGCTGCAACGGCTGCACCTCGTGGTGGCGGAGCTGACGCGGATCGACGGGGCGCTGCAGTCGCTGCTCACCTGGCTCCCGCGCCACAACCTGCACGTCGCGAACGGGCACATCGACGAGCACTCCCAGGTGTGGGCCGACGTCACCGTCTGCGGGATGCACGACGAGCCCGACAACCCGTCGAACACCTGCCGCCCCGCCACCCCCGGCCAGGGCGACCAGCCGCCACCGGGCTACGAGCCGGACGACTGCGACCTGCACCACCAGGGCTGCCCCTACCCCGCGGGGGTGTCGCCCAACGGCCCCCACGGCGAGCCGCGCGAGAACGGGGACGACGACGGGGACGGCCCGTGAACGGCGCCATCGGCGGCCGGCTGCGGACCAACATCGGGGCGATGCTGGTCTTCTCGGCCGTCGTGGTCGTCGCCGCGGCGATGCGCTGGATCGGCCCGGCGGCCTTCGGCGACACCTACGAGCTCGGGGTCACGGTCCCCGACGCCGGCGGGATCCAGGTCGGCCACCCGGTGACCGTGCTCGGGAGCGCCGTCGGCGTCGTCTCGTCCACGCGGGTCACCACCGACGACGTCGAGCTCGTCCTCGAGCTCGACGACGGGATGCGCGCCCCGGCGACCGCGCTGGTGCAGATCCTCCGACGCTCACCCATCGGCGAGCCCGTCGTCGAGCTCACCCCCGTGCGGTCCAGCTGGGAGCCGCCCGGACGGCTGATCCCGAGCCAGGTCCCGGTCGACGACGACTGGCGCGCCGCCGCGCCGGGCACCCGGATCGACCCGGCCGCCGTCGTGGTCCCGTCGTCGGTGCCCGGGCTCCTCGCGCGTGCCGACCGGCTCCTCTCCGCTCTCCCGGGCGAGGACCTCGCCATCGTCGTCGACGAGCTCGGGACCGCCCTCGACGGCCGCGTCGGGACCCTGCGCCGGCTGAACCGCGACGGAGCCGAGCTCACGAGCACGCTGGTCACGGCCATCCCCGACGCCGAGCGGCTCCTCGGGTCCAGCGCCGAGGTCCTCCAGGCGCTCCAGCGCCAGCGCGACGAGCTGGCGAGCGCCATCACCGACACCGCCGACGTCCTCGAGACCCTCGCCGGCGCACGACCGGACGTGGAGCAGGTCCTCGTCGACGCGACCCCCACGCTGGTGCAGCTCGACGCCCTCGTCCGGGACCAGCGCGCCAACCTCGTGTGCCTCGACCGTGACCTCGAGGCCGTCGGCGAGGTGTTCGCGCGCCCCGAGGGCCGGGAGCACCTCGGTCGCATCCTCGATCTCAACCGCTTCTTCTACGGCGGCTTCGACGCCGCCACGACCTGGGACCCCTCCCGCCCCGGCATCATCTGGGCGCGGGTCAACATCCTCTTCGACCAGCAGGGCGGCGGGCAGCCGAAGATCCCGCGGACGGCGACGCCGGCGACGCGACCCGGCGCCGCGTGCGCCTCGACCTTCGGCGCCGGCGTGCAGGCGGTGCGGCAGACCGACCCGCCGCCGCTGCCGCCGGACGAGACGTCGCCCGGGATCGACTACGCCCCGCTCGTGGCGGGCGCCGACGGTGGCGACCGCGACGGGGTCCGCAGCGGCGCGCCGGACCCCGGCCCCGCGGCGACGGCACCCGACGCTGAGCTGCCCGCGACCGGCAGCGGCATCCCGCTGGGGCTCGCCCTCGCGTTGGCCGCGGTGGGCTGGGCCGCCGGACGGCGCCGCTGACGACCCGCGATCAGTCGTCGAGCGTGCGCTTGCCGCGGACCGTGCCGTCCTCGTCGAGGTCGTAGACGAGCGGGATGCCGGTGCGGAGCTCGAGGCCGGGCACCTCGTCCTCCGCCAGGTCGTCGAGCATCATCACGATCGCGCGGTTCGAGTTGCCGTGCGCGACCACCAGGACGTCGTTGCCGAGCGCGATGTCGCCGAGGATGGCGCGCTCGAAGAACGGCAGGGTGCGGGCGGCGGTGTCCTTGAGCGCCTCACCGCCGGGGGGCGGGGTCGCGAACGACCGGCGCCAGATGTGCACCTGCTCCTCGCCGTACTTCTCCGCGGTCCGCGCCTTGTTGAGCCCCGCCAGGTCCCCGTAGTCGCGCTCGTTCAGCGCCTGGTTCCGGATGACCGGCAGCCCCTCGAACCCGGCGACCTCGATGATGAGATCGAGCGTGTGCTGCGCCCGGCGGAGGTCGGAGGTGTAGGCGACGTGGAAGGACTGGTCGCGCAGCCGCTCGCCGGCCCGGCGTGCCTCGTCCTCTCCGGTCGCGGTGAGCGGGACGTCGACCCAGCCGGTGAACCGGTTCTGCAGGTTCCACAGCGACTGGCCGTGACGGACGAGGGCGAGCGTGGGCATGCGAGGCCTCGGGATCGGGGTCGCCGCGGAGCCTAGTCAGCGGCGCACGACCTCCCGGCCGGGGGTCAGCCGACCTGGACGACCCGCGCGAGCTCGAAGTGCATGCCGTCGGGGCGGTTCCACCAGCCGCCCCACTGGAAGCCCCACTTCTCGAAGATCCGCACGATGCGGACGTCCATCACCGGCTTCTTGCCGAGCCAGTTGTCCTGGGCGTTGAAGTCGATGGCGAGCCCCCAGGCGTGCATCGACAGCGGCCGGTCGGGACGCCAGTCGATGTGGCGCGGGACCCAGGCGCCGGCGAACTGCTCCTTCTTGAAGTGGCCGTACAGCCCCGCCTCCTGGACCTCCCGGAGTGCCGCCATGAGCTGGGGCGCCATGATGCGGTGGACCCGGGTGGTCCCCATGCCGGGGATCTCGACCGGGACGATCCACTTCTTCACCCACGCCGGGTCGATCACGATCATGCCGTCGCCGAGGTCGGTGTACGAGAACGGCTCGAAGTGGGTGCGGCCGCCGGTGCCGACGATGCGTGCGGCCTGCTGCCGCACCGGGGCCTCGCGGACCTCGGCCTCACCGCCGCCGACGGCGGCGGTGATGGCCTCGGCGGAGGCGGGGGGGTCGACGTCGTCGCGGAGCGCGACGATCAGCGTGTCGACGTCGCCCCCACCGAGGTCGGAGCCGACGTCCCAGGGGACGATGAGGTCGGCGAGCGGCGGGGCGCCGTTGGAGGCGAAGGCACCGATGCGGACCGTCTGCGGGCGGACGGGACCGGTGAGCGTGATGTCGCTGCCGAGCTCGAGACCGAGGTTGTGGGCCACGTCGTGACGGACGACGACGTCGCCCTCGACGAGCCGCTGCCACACCGCCGGCTCCTGCGCGGTGACGGCGGGCGTGAGCGGACGGAACGTCGCGGGGTCCACCGCCATGACCTGCAGCACCTCGGCCGTGCCGTCGGGACCGACGATCGAGGCGTCGAAGCGCGAGACGCCGGAGAGGTGCTCCACGCCCGGGACGTCGAAGGCCTGGTGCGGTGCCGCGCTCGGCGGGAGCCCGCGCACGATCACGTCGGCGCGGTGCACCTCGACCTCGGCCGGGACCTGCACCGGTTCGTCCGGGAGCTCGTCGGCGGGCGGCTCGGCCGCCGGGGCCTGGCTCAGCGCCGCGGCCTCCTCGACCGGCATGCCCTCCGTCGGCTCCTGCTGCGCCGCGGTGTCGGCCGCCAGGATCTCGCCGTCGACGGCCTCCTGCACGTCGCCGTCCCGCGCGCAGCCGGTCAGCGCCAGGCCGACGACGGCCAGCCAGGCGACGGAGCGGAGCGGGAGCGTGGAGGGCAGGGGAGGCTCCTGGGGGTGTCCCGGGGGTTCGGAACGGTCACTGCAACCAACGGCCGGAACGCCGGCAAGGTAACCAACGTGCGTCTGGTGCGCGAACGGTCAACCGGCCGGGGCGAACGCCACGCGCACCGCGCCCCGACCCGGTCCCGCCGCCGCGGTGTCGATGGCCTCGACCGACTCCTCGAGCGGGAAGACGTGCGTCACGAGGTGCCCGGGGCGGACGTCCGACAGGACGTCGAGGGCGACCTCGAACGCGCGCCGGCGACCGACCGGGACCCGCGCCGTCGCCGGCACGTCCTCCACGCCGTAGAAGACGGTCCCCCCGACGTGGAGCTCGCGGTGCCACACGAGCGACCAGTCGACCTTCTGCTTGGCCGCGGTCCCGACCAGCACGACCGTGCCGCCGGGCCGGGTCATGCGGAAGGCGTCGTCGATCGTCTGGGGGGTCGCAACGGCGTCGAACACGACGTCGAAGCCCGCCTCCAGGACGGGGCCGGAGACGGCGTTGCCGCGGACGTCGCTCGCCAGCAGCTGGCCGGCCGCCTCGACGAGCTCGCGGCGGGTGCCGTGGAGCAGCTCGGTCGCGCCGGCGCGGAGCGCGAGGTCGTCCGCGGCGTGCCCGATGCCGGCGACCGTGACCTGCGCGTCGGGGACGAGCGCGGACAGCGCGTGCACGAGCGAGAGCCCGATCGCGCCCGGGCCGACGACGAGGACGCGATGGCCGGCGCGGGGGAGGTGGCGGAGGACGGCGTGGACCGCGATGGCCGTGGGCTCGGTCAGGACCGCCGAGCGGTCGTCGAGCCCGTCGGGTACGCGGTGGACCCGCTCGGCCGGGGCGACGAGCTCCTCCGCCCACCCGCCACCGAAGCGGGCGTCGAAGCCGAACCCGGGGCCCTGGGCGAGGACGCCCTTGTCGGCGAAGTGCGCGCAGAGGTGGTCGTCGCCGGCGGTGCACCGGTCGCAGGCGGCGAAGCCCTTGGGCGTGCACCCGAGCGTGGGCTCCGCGACGACGCGGTCGCCCTCGGACAGCCCGCTGTCGCGGTCGGCCTCGACCACGCGGCCGACGACCTCGTGGCCGAGCACCACCCCGCCCCGCGGGAAGCCGTAGAGGGCGGTCAGGGTCATCCCCAGCCCGTCGACGCTCAGGTACTTGCGGTCGCTGGCGCAGATGCCGGCCAGGTCCGGGGCGATGCGGACCCAGCCCGTGGGGCGCTCCGGGCGCGGGATGTCGGTCAGGCGCAGCGGCGAGCCGGGACCACCGTGCCGGACGTCGGAGCGGAAGCGACCGGCCGTCACGGCGAGCGCGACGCGGTGGGGAGCCAGCGAGAACCGGAGCGCGCGGACCGTGGGCCGGCTCACCGCTGCACGCCGGAGAGGACGGCGCCCGAGCGGACGCGGCCGTGCTCGATCCCGCCGTGCACGTGGGTCGGCCTCGTGCCGGGGGAGAGGCGGTGGGCGGTGAGCTCGCTCGACGGGAAGCACTGCGGGAACAGCCCGTCGGCGGTGCGGTCGGCGACGAGCGACTCGACGATCATCGAGTCGTACTGCCACGCCGCGAACTCGAGGGTGTTGGCGTTCATCACGACCTCCTGGTTCCAGTCGGTGCGGAACCGACGGAGTCCGGCGATGCGCGACGCCTCCGGGGCCCAGCACTCGGCCGCGACACCGTTCTCGGAGGAGATCCACAGGCCGGAGTCGGTGTGGAGCGCGAGGCTCATGTTCCCGGCGGTGTGGCCCGGGGTCGCGAGGAGGGCGACGCCGGGGCCGAGGAGCACGTCGCCGGAGAGGAGCTCGAGGCGGTCGTGCGGCAGGTCGAGGTAGGTCTCGGGCTGGTACCACGGCGCCTGGAGCGGGTGGAGCCAGCGCAGCGCCTCCCACTCCTGGGCCTGGGTCAACAGGGTCGCGTTCGGGAACCACGCCGGGACCGGGCGGTCGGTGTAGCCGAGGTCCGGCGCCGGCCGGGTCGTGCCGACGAGGCGGCGGACGTCCTGGGTGTGGAGGTGGTCGAAGGCGAGGTAGTCGACGTCCTCGGGGTCGATGCCGAGCGCCCGCAGGTGGCCGGGCACGGTGCCGTGGACCGACGTGAGCATCGACCGCGGGAGCGGCGTCCCGGCCGCGAGTCGCGCGAAGTACGGCGTGTGGTCCCCACGCTCGTGGTCCGACGGCTCCCACAGGAGCGTGCGCAGCTCCCCGTCGGCGTCCTCCCACTGGATGACGAGCATCCGGTTCGTGAACCACAGGTAGGGCGAGCGGACGTTCGCGGCACGCCACAGCCCGAACGCGGTCGGGTAGGGGAGGGTGATGAGGTCGCAGGTCGTCACCGCGAGCGGGGTCCCCGACGCGATCAGCTCGGCGCGCACGTCGGGCACCGCCTCGCGCAGGGCCGCGAGCTCCGCCCCGGGAGGGATGCGACCCAGCGGACCGCCGGCGACGACGCCCCGAGCGTCCATGAACGGCGACAGCGCGCGGAAGCGCTCCGTCGGCTCCAGCTCGGGGAGGTCGTACATCCGGACTCCTCGGCTCAGCTCGCTTCGCGCTGGCGGATCAGGTTCAGCGCCGAGCCGGCGCGGAACCACTCCAGCTGCTCGTCGCTCATGGTGTGGCGGGTGCGGATCTCGTCGTCGCTGCCGTCCGCGTGCTCGAGCAGGACGATCACCTCGCTGCCGGGTGCCAGGTCGGTCAGGTTGAGGATGGACACGCGGTCGTCGACCAGGACCTTGTCGTAGTCGGCGGGGTCCACGAAGGTCAGCGGGAGGATGCCCTGCTTCTTGAGGTTCGTCTCGTGGATGCGGGCGAAGGAGCGGACGATGATGGCACGGGCCCCGCGGAAGCGTGGCTCCATGGCGGCGTGCTCACGCGACGACCCCTCGCCGAAGTTCTCGTCACCGAAGACGACGAACTCCTGCCCCTGCTCGTGCCAGCGCTTGGCGAGCTCGGGGAGCGGGACCTCCTCGCCGTCCCCGACGACGTCGATCCCCATGCCGTTGTTCGGCGAGAACGCGTTGTCGGCGCCCATGTAGAGGTTGCCGGAGATGTTCTCGAGGTGGCCGCGGAAGCGGAGCCACGGACCGGCCATCGAGATGTGGTCGGTGGTGCACTTCCCCGTGGCCTTCAGGAGGATCGGCAGCCCCGTGATGTCCTGGCCGTCCCATGCGGGGAACGGCTCGAGCTTCTGCAGGCGGTCGGAGTCGGGGTCGATCTGGACCTCGACGCCGCTGCCGGCCGGCGGGACGAAGACGTCGACGCCCTCGACGTAGCCACCCGACGGCAGCTCCTCGCCGACCGGCTCGGACAGACGGACCACCTCGCCGTCGGGGCCCTCGATCGTGTCGCGCGTCGGGTCGAAGTCGAGCCGGCCAGCGAGCGCCATCGCGACGACGGTCTCGGGCGAGCCGATGAACGCGAGCGTCTCGGCGCTGCCGTCGTTGCGCTTGGGGAAGTTGCGGTTGAACGAGGTGACGATCGAGTTGCGGGTGCCGGGCTCGATGTCGTCGCGCTTCCACTGGCCGATGCACGGCCCGCAGGCGTTGGCGAGGACGGTCGCGCCGATGGCCTCGAGGTCGCCGAGGAGGCCGTCGCGCTCGATGGTGGCGCGGACCTGCTCGGAGCCGGGGGTGATGAGGAGCGGGGTCTTCACCTTGAGGCCCTTGGCCGTCGCCTCGCGGGCGATCGAGGCGGCCCGGGTGATGTCCTCGTAGGACGAGTTGGTGCAGGAGCCGACGAGCGCCGCGCTCAGCTCGATCGGGTAGCCCTTCTCGGGAGCCTCCTCCTTGAGCGCCGAGACGGGGCGGGCGAGGTCGGGGGTGTGGGGCCCGACGAGATGCGGAGCGAGGTCGTCGAGGTCGATGCGGATGACCTGGTCGAAGTACCGCTCCGGGTCGGCGAGGACCTCGTCGTCGGCGCGGAGGTGGTGCGCGTTCCCGGTCGCGAGGTCGGCGAGCTCCTCGCGCTCGGTCGACTTGAGGTAGCGGGCCATCGACTCGTCGTAGGCGAACAGCGACGTCGTCGCGCCGATCTCGGCGCCCATGTTGCAGATCGTGCTCTTGCCCGTGGCGGACAGGGACTCCGCGCCGGGTCCGAAGTACTCGACGATGGCGCCGGTGCCACCCTTGACCGTGAGGATCTCGGCGACCTTGAGGATGACGTCCTTCGGGGAGGACCAGCCCGAGAGCGTGCCGGTCAGCTCGACACCGATGAGGCGTGGGACGCGGAGGTTCCAGGGCATCCCGACCATGACGTCGACGGCGTCGGCCCCACCCACCCCGATGGCGACCATGCCGAGGCCGCCGGCGTTCGGCGTGTGCGAGTCGGTGCCGATCATCATGCCGCCGGGGAAGGCGTAGTTCTCGAGCACGACCTGGTGGATGATCCCGCTGCCCGGCTTCCAGAAGCCCATGCCGTAGCGCTCGCCGGCGGAGCGGAGGAAGGCGTAGACCTCGCGGTTGTTCTCGTTGGCGAGCTCGAGGTCGGCGTCGGCGCCCACGCGGGCCTGGATGAGGTGGTCGCAGTGGATCGTGGTGGGGACCGCGACCTCGTCCTTGCCGGCGTTCATGAACTGCAGGACGGCCATCTGCGCGGTGGCGTCCTGCATCGCGACGCGGTCGGGGCGGTAGTCGGTGTAGTCGACGCCGCGCTCGAGCCCACCCTGCTCGGGGTCGTCGAGGTGGGCGAAGAGGACCTTCTCGGCGAAGGTCAGCGGACGTCCGTAGCGCTCCCGGGCGAGCGGGATCCGCTCCTCGTACTTCGCGTACGCGGCCCGGACGAGCTCGGTGGACGTGGTGGCGGCGGGGTGGCGGTCGGCCATCGGTGGAGCTCCTCGGGGGCGGGGGAGGGACGGTCCCGGGGCGCGCATCCTAGGCGACGCGGTCCCGGCCCCGACCCTCGGGGTTACTGTCGAAACTACATACGACGGTAACGTAGCGCCTCCGGGAGCGGACCGCGGTCTCGCTACCCTCGCGCCGTCGCCCGAGCAGCCGTCTCCGGCGCCGACCAGCCGTCTCCCGAGGAGCCGTCCCCCCATGCGCGTGAAGCTGCGCAACCCCGACCGCGTCGAGGAGCTCGCGGGCTCCCGGACGGTCGCCGAGCTCCTCGACGAGCTCGATCTCAACCCGTCCACGGTGCTCGTGATCGCCGGCGGCGAGCTCGTCACCGCCGGGACCGCGCTCGACGACGACGCCGAGGTCGAGATCCGTCCGGTCATCTCCGGCGGCGCCGGCGGCCCGCGGTGCGTCGTGTGCCGCCAGCCGGCGGTGATCGAGGAGCCGCGCCACCGCTCCGCCTGGTGCGGCCCCCACTTCGTCGACCACGTCCAGGGCCAGATCCGCAAGGCCATCGACCAGCGGCTCGACGGGCAGCGCATGTTCTCCTACGAGGACCGCATCCTCGTGGCCGTCTCCGGAGGCAAGGACTCCATCGCGCTCTGGGACGCCCTCATCGACCTCGGCTACCGCGTCGACGGGCTCTACGTCGGGCTCGGCATCGGCGGCTACTCGTCGCGCTCGCAGGTGATCTGCGAGGAGTTCGCCGCCCGCCGGGCCGAGCCGCGGGGCCTCCGCCTCCACGTCGTCGACCTGGCCGAGGAGTACGGCTACTCGACGCCCTCCGGGTCGACGGCGACGGGTCGTGCGCCGTGCGGCGTCTGCGGGCTGTCCAAGCGCTACGTGTTCAACCGCGTCGCCGTGGACCACGGCTACGACGTGATGGTGACCGGCCACAACCTCGACGACGAGGCCGCGACCCTCCTCGGCAACGTCATCCGCTGGCAGGACGACTTCCTGTCCCGACAGCGACCGGTCCTGCCGGCCACGGGGCCCAACCAGGTGCGCAAGGTCAAGCCGCTGTACCGCCTCTCCGAGCGCGAGATGGCCGCCTACTGCGTCGTGCGCGGGATCGACTACGTCGTCGAGGAGTGCCCCCTGGTCGACGGCAACACCGGTCAGGAGCTCAAGGAGGCGCTGAACCTCCTCGAGCGGACCTCGCCCGGCATCAAGGCCCAGTTCCTGTTCGGCTTCCTCGACCGTCACGCCGACACGTTCGCCGCCGAGCGCCCCGGCGGCGACGGGGCGACCGTGGAGCTCCGCGCCTGCGACGACTGCGGCATGCCGACGGTCGGCGACGTGTGCGCGTTCTGTCGCCAGCGCGACCGCATCCTGGCGGTGCTCCCGTGACCGACGACCAGCCGACCACCGGCGTCGTCCTCGCCGGCACCGACGCGCCGCTCGCCGAGGGCGAGCTGGTCGTCCTCAGCGACCGCAAGGGCCGGCGCTACCTCGTGACCCTGGCCGCGGGGGAGGAGTGGCACAGCCACGCCGGCGTCGTGCCACACGACGACTTCATCGGGCGGACCGAGGGCATGGCGGTCCGCACCAACCGCAACATGGAGGTGACGGTCTTCCGCCCCACGCGCGAGGAGTTCGTCCTCAAGATGAAGCGGGGCGCGCAGGTCGTCTACACCAAGGACCAGGCGATGATCGTCGCCGCGGCCGACATCCAGCCCGGCTGCACCGTGGTCGAGGCCGGCGCCGGCTCCGGCGCCCTCACCATGGCCCTCCTCGCGGCCGTCGGGCCGAGGGGGCGCGTGATCTCCTACGAGCGCCGTGACGACCACCTCGCCCACGCCCGCCGCAACGTCGCGCGCTGGCTCGGCGGCGAGCCCGACAACTGGGAGTGCCGCGCCGGCGACCTCGCCGACGCGCTCCCCGGGCTCTCCGCCCACCGCATCGTCCTCGACATGCTCGAGCCGTGGAGGATGGTCGCCGGCGCCGCGGAGGCGCTGGCGCCCGGGGGGATCGTCCTGGCCTACATGCCGACCGTGCCCCAGGTCATGCGCTTCAGCGAGACCCTCTGGGCCGACGGCCGCTTCGCGCTCGTGAAGACCTCCGAGACGCTGGTGCGGAACTGGGACGTCGACGGGCTCGCGGTCCGTCCGGCGCACCGGATGGTCGCGCACACCGCCTTCCTGACGACCGCCCGGCGCGTCCTGCGTCGCGAGGAGGGCGGGCCGCCGCTGCCGCGCCGGAAGCTCGACACCGGGCCCGCGATCGACTGGGACGCGGTCGACCGAGGAGGCGCCCAGGAGGACGCCGCCGCAGAGCGGGACGAGGACGACGGGGACGCCTGAGTGGGACCGCGGGTCCGCTGCGGTCCGGACACCCCTCTGTATGCTCGCGACGAGCGGAGTCGCCGGCGCAGGAGGATCTCGTGTCCACGGAGAACGCCGACCAGCGCGAGCCCTCGCGGCGCGACGATCCGCTCCTCCCCGACGAGGACGTCGACGAGGGCGGGGCCTTCGTCCGCCGCATCGACGCGGACGACCTCGACGGGTCCCTCCTCGGGGACGACGGGCCGATCGGTGGGTCGCTCGACGATCCCGACACGATGGCCGCCGAGCTCAAGTACCTCCGCGACGAGGTGGAGCTCCTGCGCCGGCGTGCCCAGACCGCGCCGGCCCGGATCCGCGTCCTCGAGGAGCGCCTGCTCGAGACCAAGGGGCAGCTCCAGGGCGCCCTGTCGCAGAACACCAAGCTCGCCGAGACGCTGCGCGCCGCGAAGGAGCAGCTGACCGTCCTGCGCGAGGAGGTCGAGAAGCTCGCGACCCCGCCGCAGTCGTTCGCGTCCTACCTCTCGGCCGACGACGAGGACGGCACGGTCACCATCATGTCCTCGGGGCGCAAGCTCAAGGTCAACGTCGCACCGGACGTCGACGTCGAGGCGCTCGAGCCGGGCCAGGAGGTCCTGCTCAACGAGGCCATGAACGTCGTCGCCGTCGGCGCCTACGAGGACCGCGGCGAGATCATGATCGTCTCCGAGCTCCTCGGGGACGGCCGCGCGATCGTGCTCGGGCACACCGACGACGAGCGGATCGTGCAGCTCGCCGAGCCGCTCCTGGCCGGGCCGCTCAAGTCCGGCGACAGCGTGCTCGTCGACGCCCGCGCCAACTACGCGCTCGAGCGCATCCCGAAGGCCGAGGTCGAGCAGCTCGTCCTCGAGCAGGTGCCGGACATCACCTACGAGCAGATCGGGGGCTTGCGCGACCAGGTCGAGGCCATCCGCGACGCCGTCGAGCTGCCCTACCTCCACGCCGACCTGTTCGTCGAGCACGAGCTCCGCGCACCGAAGGGGATCCTCCTCTACGGCCCGCCCGGGTGCGGCAAGACGATGATCGCGAAGGCCGTCGCGAACTCGCTGGCGCAACGCGTCCGCGACAAGACCGGCCGCGAGGACGTGAAGTCCTACTTCCTGAACGTGAAGGGCCCTGAGCTCCTCAACAAGTACGTCGGCGAGACCGAGCGCCAGATCCGCCTCATCTTCCAGCGCGCCCGGGAGAAGTCCGCCGAGGGCTTCCCCGTCATCGTCTTCTTCGACGAGATGGAGTCGCTGTTCCGCACGCGTGGCTC
>JAHWKB010000401.1 GCA_019348115.1 Actinomycetota bacterium
GCACGCCCGACGGCTCCAACATCAACGAGCACGCCGGCTCGACCTACCCGGACGTCATCGCCCAGGCGGTCGTCGAGCACGGCGCCGACGCCGGCATCTCGCACGACGGCGACGCCGACCGCCTCATCGCGGCGACGCACGAGGGCGTGGAGGTCGACGGCGACATCGTGCTCGCGGTCCTGGCCCGCCAGATGCACATCGACGGCACCCTGGCGAAGGACACGGTCGTGACGACGGTCATGACCAACCTCGGCTTCAAGCGCGCGATGTCCGGTCTCGGCATCGACGTCGTGGAGACGAAGGTCGGCGACCGCTACGTGCTCGAGGCCATGCTCGAGCAGGGGCTCAACCTCGGGGGCGAGCAGTCGGGTCACCTGATCTCGCTCGACCACGCCCGGACCGGCGACGGGATCCTGTCGGCGGTGCGGCTGCTGTCGACGGTGCGCTCCACGGGCCAGAGCCTCAAGGAGCTGGCCACGGTCATGTCCCGGCTCCCGCAGGTGCTCGTCAACGTCCGGGACGTGGACCGCGACGCGCTCGGCGGCTGCGGGCCGGTGTGGGACACCGTGGCCGCGGAGGAGGAGCGTCTCGGCGACGACGGCCGGGTGCTCGTGCGCCCGTCGGGGACCGAGCCCGTCATCCGGGTCATGGTGGAGGCCGAGACCGAGGGCGACGCCCGGGCGTCGGCCGACCGCATCGCGGACAGCGTGCGGGACCACCTGACCGTCTGACCGACGGGGACGCGCCGACGCAGCGTCACGTCGTCGGCACACGGCGGAGGGGTTCCGGGGTGAGCCCCGTCCCGCCGGGCGGGGTGCCCCGGTCGGATGCCGACCGTGCTCGCCCGTCCGGCCGCGGCCGGTCCCGGGAAGGCTCCGTAGGTTCCGACCCAGAACCTGCCCCGAGACCCCGGAGCCGCCCATGTCCGCCCTGCTCCGACGGTGGCTCACCCTCACCGTCGCCGCCCTCGTCCCCGCGCTCTTCCTGCTCCTCCCTGCGGCCGCGCAGCCGGTCGGTGGCGGGGGACCGGTGTCGTGCGATCCGGCCGACCCCGCGCCGGGGGAGACGACGACCTGCACGGCCGAGGGCCTCGAGCCCGACAGCGCGTACACGTGGCGCGCGGAGTTCGCGGACGGCTCGACCCCGTCGGGCGACGGCACGGCCGACGGCGACGGCGTCGGCACGTTCGACGTCACCGCGCCGGAGGGCGAGGAGGCCGAGGGCGAGTACACCGTGACCGTCACCGGGACGTCGTCCGAGGGCGAGCCGTACGAGGAGAAGCACGAGGGCACCGTCGGCGGTGGTCCGCTCGACGCGCTCGACCTGCCGTCCTCGCCAGAGGAGACCCCCTCCGAGGAGAACACCGAGGGCGAGGAGGAGCCGTCGGAGGAGCCCGCTCCCGGCGGTGACGACAGCGGGACCTTCGGCGCACCCGGCAGCGACGACGGCCAGGTCGCGCCCGTCCCGGACGGCGCTGTCGCCGCCGGCATGGGCGGCACGGCCACCGACCCCGCACCCGCGCGCACGCTCGCGGTCGTGCTGCTCGTCGCCGCGGCGACGGGTCACGTGCTCGCCCGGCGACAGCTCGCAGGGGTCGGTGTCTCGGACCGGTGAGGAGGGCACCGATCCGGGCATGGCTCGCCGGCGGGGTGCTGCTCGCGTCGAGCGCGTGCACCCCGCCGGCGGGCTCGACCGTCGTGCCGTCGGCCACGGGCGTCGTCGACCGGTCGGCGGGCGCCGCGGAGGCCCCGGCGGCTCCCGGCCAGGCCACGGCGGCCGTGGCGTCGGCCGCGTCCTCCTCGGACGCCGGTGGCGAGGTCCCCTGGACCCCCGGCGTCGTGCAGCCGCCCCCCGCCGACGGGGACCCGTGGGGGGTGTGGATCCCGCGGCTGGGCGTCGAGGCGAGCCTCGCCGGCCTCGGCCTCGACGACCGCGGCGCGCTCGACGTGCCGGACCGCCCCGAGATCGCCGGCTGGTACGTCGGCGGCCCGCGACCGGGCGAGGTCGGACCGACCGTCGTCGCCGGCCACGTGGACTCCCGGACCGGACCGGCCGTGTTCGCACGGCTGCACGAGCTCCGCGAGGGCGACGTCGCCCACCTCGTCTACCGCGACGGCTTCGTCGTGACCTACCGGGTCCGCGGGGTGGAGCGCTACGACAAGGACGCCTTCCCGAC
>JAHWKB010000131.1 GCA_019348115.1 Actinomycetota bacterium
TTCGGCGGCATCAACCTCGAGGACATCTCCGCGCCGCGGTGCTTCGAGATCGAGGGCAAGCTCCGGCAGCGCCTCGACATCCCGGTCTTCCACGACGACCAGCACGGCACGGCCGTCGTCGTGCTGGCCGCGCTGGTGAACGCGGCGCGCCTCCTCGACCGCGAGCTCCCGACCCTCCGGGTCGTGGTGCAGGGCATCGGCGCCGCGGGCGTGGCGATCGTGAACCTCCTCCACGCCGCCGGCGTGAAGGACATCGTCCCGGTCGACATCGATGGCATCCTCGAGCCGAAGCGTGGCGGCATGGACCCGATCCGCCGGCGGACCGCGAAGCAGTCGAACCCGCGCGGCATCACCGGCGGCGCGGCGGAGGCGCTCGACGGCGCCGACGTGTTCATCGGCGTGTCCGGTCCCGACACCCTGCCCCTCGAGCTCGTCCAGACGATGAGCGAGGACCGGATGGTGTTCGCGCTCGCGAACCCGACGCCCGAGATCATGCCCGACGTCGCCGGTCCCCACGTCCGCGTGATGGCCACGGGCCGCTCGGACTTCCCCAACCAGATCAACAACGTCCTGTGCTTCCCCGGGCTCTTCCGCGGGATGCTCGACGCGGCGGCGACGAAGGTCACCGACGAGATGAAGATCGCGGCGGCGGAGGCGATCGCGGGCGTCGTCGGCGACGCGCTCGCGGCCGACTACATCATCCCGTCACCGTTCGACCGCTCGGTCGCCCCGGCCGTCGCGGACGCCGTGGCGATGATGGCCCGAGAGCAGGGCCACGTCCGCCCCGGCTCGCGGGGCTCGCTCGAGCGCGAGACCGAGGCTCAGGCCCACGAGGCCGCGCGCCGCGCCGTCCAGCGTGCCGTCGCCCGCCGCTTCGACGCCGAAGCCTGACCGGGAGTTCGCATCGACCCGTTCCGGCTGGGCCGAGACGAGTCGCTGCGAACGTCAGCGCGGGTCGGCGAGGAGGTCGCGGATCTCCCGCAGGAGCGTGACGTCGTCGGGCTCGGCCGGCTCGCCACCCGGCGACGGCTCCTCGGTCTGGGCCTTGAAGCGGTTGTAGGCCTTGACCACGAAGAACAGCGCGAGGGCCACGAGCAGGAAGTTGACCACCACGGTGATCACGGCACCGACGGAGCCGGCGCAGACCTGGTCGCCGACGACGATGCCGGTGGCCGGGTCACCGCCGGCGGTGCAGGCGAACGTGCCGAACGTGTCGAAGTTCGGCGTGCCGACGACCATGCCGACGAGCGGCATGAGCACGCGGTCGACGAGGGTCGTGACGATGGGGTTGAACGCGACCCCGAGCACGAACGCGACCGCGAGGTCGATGACGTTGCCGCGGTTGATGAAGTCCCGGAACTCCTTCAGCACGGTCTTCTCCTCCGACGACGGGACCGGGGACGCTACTGCTCGTCAGCGCTCGGGAAGGCGCGAGATCCAGTCCGCGACCACGCCACCGAGGCCGGCGACGACCTCCTCGGCGCGGTGGGGGCGGCCGTCCGGTGACGCCTTGCCGGTCACGGCGAGCGAGTGGTCGCCGCCCTCCACGACCTCGACCGTGGCCCGGCGTGGGAGGTGCCGTCGGTGCTCCTCGAGGAGCGCGACCGACCCGAACGTGTCCCGTGTGCCCTGGAGGAACAGGCACGGCGCGTCGACCCGCGGCCAGTGCTCGACCCGGAGCCGCTCGGGCTTGCCCGGGGCGTGCATGGGGTAGCCGTAGAGCACCAGCCCGTCGACCTCCATCCCGTCCGCGACGGCCATCGTGGCGACGCGTCCGCCGTAGGACTTGCCGCCGGCGATCCAGGTCCCCTCCGGGTCGAGCTCGCGACGGGCGGCCTCGAGGATGGCGCGGTAGCCGGCGACCGAGCGCTCCGCGCGGGGCGCCCCGCCCTTCCCGGCCTCGCGGTACGGCAGGTTGACCCGGACGACGCGGTGGCCGTGCGCTGCCACGGATCCCGCCAGCGCGACGAGCGGGGCGCCGTCGAGGTCGCCGCCGGCGCCGGGGGCGAGCAGGAGGTTCGCGCCCGCCCCGCCAGCGTCGGCCGCCGGCTCGTGGACGGCAGCCGATACCGCGTCGACGACCTCGTCCGGGACGGGCAGTCGCAGACGGCGGGCCTTCACGCGTCGGCCCCGGCTGCGAGACGCTCGACGGCCAGGTCGGTCGCCGCCTGGCGGTCGACCTTGCCGTTGTTGCCGCGGGGCAGGGCGTCGATGATGAAGGCGGCCTGGGGCCGGCGGTAGCCGGCGACCGCGTCGCTCGCCCAGGCGAGGTAGGCGTCGGTGTCGACGTCGCCGGCCGTCGGGACGAGCAGGGCGACGGGGCGTTCGCCGAGCCGGTCGTCGGGGACGCCGACGAGCGCGACGTCGGCCACGTCGGGGTGCTCGCGCAGATCGGTCTCGACCTCGGCGGGGAAGACGGAGAACCCGCCGACCTTGATGCGGTCGCGGCTCCGACCGGCGAACTGGAAGACGCCGCCGGGGTACAGGCGTGCGTGGTCCCCCGTCGCGAACCAGCCGGCCTCGTCGGGGCCGGCGTCCTCGCGACCTTCGTAGCCCGACAGGACGGACTCGCCGCGGAACTCGAGCTCGCCCTCCTTGCCGCGGCCCACCGGCCGCCGGTCCTCGTCGACGACGCGGGCCTCGATGCCCGGCAGCACGACGGCGAACGACGGCACGTCGACCCGCTCGCTCGGCGAGGGGAGGTAGACCCTGACGGCGGCGGCGCCGGACAGCTCGACCATCCCGTAGATGTCGACGAAGACGGCCGTGCCGCGGGCCTTGCCGGCCACGCGGATGGCGCCGCCGTAGCGCTGGAAGCGCCGTGCGCGATCGGCCGGCATCGCATCGGCGGCCGAGCCCCAGAGCTGGATCGAGCCGAGGTCGCGGTCGGCGGCGCCGGCGGACTCGAGGTCGGCGTACATCGTCGGCACGCCGATGAAGACGTTGGGGCGGCGCTCCTCGATGAGCGTCAGCACCTCGTCGGCGTCGAACGAGCTCCGGTGCAGGAGCGGCACGCCGGCGCACAGCGTCCCGAGTGCGACGGAGAAACCCATGATGTGGGTGAGCGGCAGGGCGGCCACGACGCTGTCTCGGTCGCCCCGCGGTCCGACCGAGCGACCGACCGGCGCCGCGACCAGTCGCCCGAGGGCGGACAGGAGTCCACGGCTCGACAGCGCCGCGGCCTTCGGCGTGCCGGTCGTCCCCGAGGTCGTGAGGAGCAGCGACGTGGCGGACGCGTCGCGGGCGACGGGCCCGATGCGCGCATCGGGGTGGTCGCCGAGCCAGCCGGCGAGACCGGACGACGCGTCGTCGCTCCCGGTCGTGGACCACGCGAGGTCCGCGAGGTCGCCGTGGTCCCTCAGCTCGGCGGCCACGTCGTCGTCGGCCACGACCGCACGTGCACCCGACGAGCCGGCGATGGCCGCGACCTCGTTCGCCTGCAACCGGGGGTTGACCGGGACGGCGACCGCACCGACCCGTGCGAGCGCGAAGGCGTGCAGCAGGATGTCGTAGCGGTTCCCCAACAGGACGAGGACGCGCTCGTCCTCCCTGCGCCCGGCCGCCTCGTGCGCGGCGGCGAGGCGCGCCACGGCATCCTCGACCTGGACCGCCGTGCGGATCCCGCCGGTGCCGATCCCCGGGGTGCCGTGCTCCTCTTCGACCACCACGCGGTCGCCGTAGCGCTGCGCGAGCACGCTCGTGACCAGTCCCAGGTGCACGCCGCGACCTGCCACCAGGTCCCGGACCGCCGTGTCGTCCCCGAACATGTGCGCTCCTCGCGTCCGTCCGCCGGCACGCTAACAGCCGCTCCCTGACCGCCCCGGGGGCGTCTCCGTGCGGGGGTACGTGACCGCGGAGGGTCGCCCAGCGAGCCGGGGAACGTCAGCTCGGGCGCAGGAACCGGAGCTCACGGAACCGCTGCCGGAACCGCGTGACGTCCGCGGCGACCGTGGCGGGCTCGTCCGCGAGCGCGCGTGCGAGGAGGCCGGCGAGCTCGGGCGCGTGCTCCGGGACGACACCCCACCGCACCAGCTCCGGCGTCCCGACGCGGAGCCCGTTCAGGTCCCCGGGGACGTCCGCGACCGGCAGCCCGATGCCCGACGTGAGGAGGTTCGCGTCGCGCAGCCGCCGAGCCATCGCCTGGCCGCCGCCCCACCGGGCGGCCTCGATGGCGAAGGCGTGCGAGGTGGTCGCGGTCCCGTCGAGCGTGTGGACGGGGAGCCCCTCGTCCAGGCACGCCTCGGCGAGCGCGGCCGCCATCGCCACCATCGCCGCCGCGTGGTCGTCACCGACCGCCAGCCAGTCGAGCAGCGTGATCGCGAGCGCCGCCGTCTTCCCGGCGTCGAAGTTGGCGGTCATGCCCGGGTAGGCGATCGCGTCGACCCGGCGGGCGAGCGCCTCGTCGCTCGTCGCGAGCAGCCCCGAGGGCGGCCCGGCGAGGCTCTTGTAGGTGCTCATCGAGAGCAGGTGCGCGCCCTCCTCGAGCGGGTTGGGCCACGCGTCGCCGGCGATGAGCCCCGCGAGGTGCGCGGCGTCGAAGAGCACGTACGCACCGACGTCGTCGGCGATCGCACGGATCTCGCGCACCGGGTGCGGACGCAGGTTGAGGCTGCCGCCGATCGTGATGAGCCGCGGCCGGACGCGTGCCGCCAGCTCGGCCAGCGCCGTCACGTCGACGGAGTACCGCGACGGATCGATCGGGGCCTCGACGATCTCCACGCCGTAGAGGCCCGCGGCGCCCGCGGGCTGGTGCGTGACGTGGCCCGCGATCGCTGGCGGCGGGACGATCACCGTGTCGCCGGCCCGGCACGTCGCCATGAAGGCGTAGAGGTTCGCGAGCGCACCGGAGCCGACGCGCAGCTCCACGTAGGGCGCGCGGAACACGCGGCGGGCGAGCTCCGCCGCCATGACCTCGATCTCCTCGATGGCCTCGAGGCCCATCTCGTACTTGTCCCCGGGATGGCCGAGCGACGGCCGTGTCCCGAGCCGCGAGGCCAGCGCCGCCTCGGCGTCCGGGTTCATCGTGTTCGTGGCCGGGTTGAGGTTGACGCACTCGAGCTCGTGGATGGTGCGGTTGCGCAGCACGGCCGCGTCGAGCCGCCGCGCGATCTCGTCCAGGCTGGCGAGCTCCGTCCGGTCCAGCAGCTCCGACTCGCGGGCCGCCGCGGCCGGCGGCAGCCAGGGGCGTGGACCGGGCACGTCTGTGTCCCTCGGATCGGAGGCGCGCCACGGGGAGGGCACGCCGGCAACCTACCGCCGGCGGCCGTCCCGCCGGCGCACGCCGGTCAGCAGACCTCGCTGATCCGTCCCGTCCGGACGTCGTAGCGCCACCCCACGACGTGGGTGTCGGGGTGGACGAGCGGGGCGGACCGGACCCGCTCCACGTCCGCGCGCAGGACCTCGTCGGGGTCGCCCTCCCCGATGGCCCCGAAGTCGCGGTCCGGCGCGTCGATGCCGAGCCGCTCGCCGACGCGGCGGGCGATCTCCTCCTGGGAGGACGCCATGGCGCAGTCGGTGTGGTGCAGAACGGCGACCCGGTCGACGTTCAGGAGGTTCGTCGCGAGGATCAGCGAGCGCAGGGTCTCGTCGTTGACCCGTCCGCCGGCGTTGCGGAGGACCTTGGCGTCCCCCACCTCGAGACCGAGGACGGCGAGCGGATCGATGCGGCTGTCGATGCAGGTGACCAGGGCGAAGCCCTTGTCCGCGGGGGCCGTCAGGTGGCCGAGCGAGAACGAGCTGGCGTAGCGCTCGTTGGCGGTCAACAGGTCGTCGAACACGTCGTGCATCCTCACCTGGGCGTCATCGGACGCGCCGAGTCTACGAGAGGCGTGGAGGGCGCCGTCCCCACCGGATGTGTCCGGCGGGCGGTCCTCACCCGGCGACGGCGGCCGGCTCGCCGGCGTTCCGACGCTCGCGCTCACGGCGCTTGCGCTCCGCGGCGCGCGAGGCCGCGAGCGGGATCTCCCTGCCGTCGATCCGGTCCTGGTCGAGCGGCGCGTCCGTGGCGTGGGTTTCCACGCCGCCGAACTCGTCGGGCCCGCCCTTGCCGTCGGGCTTGCGGAGGTTCCAGATCTTGCGCACGACCGAGCCGAACTGCTCGCGCAGGTTCCCGACGTTGTAGGGCAGGTCGTAGCGGTCGCAGATGTCCTTGACCTCGCTCGACAACGAGGCGTAGCGACGCGACGGGAGGTCCGGGAAGACGTGGTGCTCGATCTGGTGGCCGAGGTTGCCGCTCACGACGTGGAAGAGCCGGCTCCCCCGGACGTTCGCGGCGCCGATCATCTGGCGGACGTACCAGCCGCCACGTGACTCCTTCTCGACCTCCTCCTCGGCGAACATCGCGGTCCCGTCCGGGAAGTGCCCGCAGAAGATGATCGTGAA
>JAHWKB010000132.1 GCA_019348115.1 Actinomycetota bacterium
GTTGCCGAGGCGTCTGCGGGCCCGAGCCCTCGACCTCTCTGGATGAGCTACCAGTGCCGGGGACCGTACCCTGTCGCTCCGCTCGATGTCGATCGCGAAGACGAGGTGGTGATGGAGGAGACGTCGAGCAGCGTCGCAGACGATCTCGCGGTCAGCTTGGCCCGGTTCGCCGGGCGGACGTTCCACCACGCCGACTTCGACGCCGGCGACCTCGTCCGTCGGAAGGACGCGCAGGGGCTCACGGTCTCGGTCGTGATCCCGGCGCGGAACGAGGAGGGCCGGGTCGGCCGGGTGGCCCGGATCCTCCGCGAGGCGCTCGTCGACGACGTCCCCCTGGTGGACGACCTCCTCGTCGTGGACGGGGACTCGACCGACGCCACCGCGGTGGAGGCGGCCGCCGCCGGCGTCCGCGTGCTCCGGCAGTCGCGCATCCTCCCGGAGGCGGGCTCGGCGTCCGGCAAGGGCGAGGCGCTCTGGAAGGGCCTCGCAGCGACGACGGGCGACCTCGTCGTGTTCGTGGACGCCGACATCGAGGACATCGACGCGCGCTTCGTGGCCGGTCTGCTCGGTCCGCTCCTGACCGACCCCGGCGTGGCGTTCGTGAAGGCGACCTACGACCGTCCGCTCCGGTTCGGCGACGAGCTGCGCCCGGGGGGCGGCGGCCGCGTCACCGAGCTCCTGGCCCGGCCGCTCCTCGCGACGTTCTGGCCCGAGCTGTCGTGGCTCGCGCAGCCGCTGTCGGGCGAGTACGCCGGCCGCCGCCCGCTCCTCGAGTCGCTGCCCTTCGTGCGCGGCTACGGCATCGAGCTCGCCATGCTCGTCGACATCGCCGACCGCCACGGGGTCGACGTCATCGCCCAGGTCGACCTCGACGTGCGGGTGCACGAGAACCAGCCGATCGACGCGCTCGGCCGGATGGCGAGCGAGATCCTGCAGGTCGCGATGCAGCGCCTGTCGGCCCAGGGCCGGATGGTGCTCACGGACCCGCCGGCGTCCCTCCTCGCCCAGCCGGTCCGCGACGGCGCCGGCGACCTCGCGCTCTCGCACGTCGAGATCTCGCCGAGCGAACGTCCACCGCTCGCCGAGTGGCGCGCCGCCCGCTGACGCCCGTCAGTCGCGGGACGTCCCACCTCCCGACGTCGCGCTTCCGGACTCCCCGCGCTCCCGGGGGACCTCCGCCGCCGGCCGCCGACGCTCCCACGTCCGTCGCATCTCGCGGCCCAGCGCGACGAGCGTCCCGGACCGGGGCTCCTCCTCGCCGTCGTCGGGGAACAGGCCAGGGCCGTCCCCGGCGAGGTGACGCATCGACGGCACGCGGGTGACCAGCAGGTACATGAGCACGAGCTTCACCGCCGCGATGATGGGGATGGCGACGAGCATCCCGAGGAGGCCGTAGAGGCTGCCGGCGACGAGCAGCCCGAGGATGACCGTCAGAGGATGGACCTCGACCGTCCGCGAGAGGATCGCCGGGCTGATCAGGTGGTTGTCCACCTGCTGGACCGCGACCATGATCGCCGCGACCCAGAGGGCCTGGGTGCCGCCGTCGCCCACGGTGAGGGCGACGATGATCCCGATGGCGCCACCCACGAAGGGGCCGATGAGCGGGATGAGGTTCGTCACGCCCGCGAACACGCCCACGATGGCCCAGAACGGCAGGCCGACGATCGCGAGCCCCGTCGCCGACGCGACGCCCACGAAGGTGGCCACCAGCAGCTGGCCCCGGAAGTAGCCGCCCACGGCCCGCCCGATGCGCCGGCTGACGTCGACCACCTCGCCGCGGGAGGCCGGCGGGAGCAGCCGCTCGACGCCGCGCTCGAGCCGGGGCAGGTCCGCGAGGATGTAGAAGGCGAGGATCGGAGCGAGGACGACGGTGAGCAGCAGGTGGAAGACCCGACCGACGAACCCGAGCGCGCCGACGAGGACGTTCAGGATCGAGTCGCGGTTCTCCTCGAGGAAGCCCTGGATCGCGTCCTGCGTCGCCGGGCTCTGGAGGTCGACCGCGAGGCGGTCCGACACGCCCGCCCTGGCGAGCTGCTGGTTGATCCCGCGCTGGAGGTCCTCGGTGATCTCCGGGAGGCGCTCGACGAGCTCACCGGTCTGGTCGGCGATCACGGGCCCGACCCACCGGACGAGCACCACCAGGCCCACCACGAGCACGGCGTACGCCGAGAACGTCGAGAGCACGCGCGGGACGCGGACCCTCGAGAGCAGCCGGACGACCGGGTTCAGGACGTAGACGAGGACGGCTGCGAGGGCCAGGGGTGGGACGATGATGGCGAGCGGGCCGCGCAGCACCCGCCAGGCCGCGACCACCAGGACCAGCACGCCGATGGTGGTCCAGATCCGCCACAGCCACAGACGGCTCGCCGGTACGGGGTCGCTCACCCGTGCTCCTGTCGGCGCGTTCCGATGCTGACACGATCCGACGCCGACGACCGACGCTAGCGGAGCCCCGTCCGGAGGACGGGGACGGCCCACCTAAAGGTCCGCAGCGGCTCGCCGACGTTGAGATGGACGGGTCGGGCATCCCCGGCCCCGTCGGTGCCCGTTCGCCGTACCATCGGGGCAGGGAACGGCGGGACGAGCCGCCGCGGAGGAGCCAACACCGTGACCGAGCGCCAGAAGGTCCTCGTCGTCGACGACGAACCGGACGTCCTGCTGCTGTGCCGCGTCAACCTCGAGTTCGAGGGCTACGACGTCATCGAGGCCAGCGACGGCGAGCAGGCCATGGAGCGCGTCCGCGACGAGCGTCCGGACGTGGTGCTCCTGGACGTGATGATGCCCAAGATGGACGGCTGGCAGGTCCTGTCCGCGCTCAAGGCCGACGCCGAGCTCAAGGACATCCCGGTCGTGATGCTGACCGCGAAGGTCCAGGACCAGGACCAGATCCGCGGCTGGTCGTCCGGCGCCGCCGAGTACATCACCAAGCCCTTCTCCCCCCTCGCGTTGTCGCAGGTCCTCCAGGACGTGCTGAACAACGACCCCGAGGAGGAGGAGCGCCGGCGCAAGATGATCCTCGAGAAGCTCCAGCTGCTGCAGAACAGCTGAGGCCCGCGCCCGTCGCGCTCGCCCGGTCAGGCCCAGCCGACCCAGCGGCCGTGCATGTGCGCGCGGCCGAGGAGCGTGTGCGTGACCTCGCCGGCGCGGTACGAGCTCCGGGCGACGATGCCGTGCATGGCATCGTCGCCCGCGAGGTCGGCGGGGAAGAGCTCGCCGTAGGGCTCGATGCGGTGGTCCTCGAACGCGACGACGTCGAGGGGGCGCCGGCGTGCGAGCTCCGCGAGCCGCTGGCGGAACCGCTCGCGGCGCCCCGCCGGCAGGTACATGAGCGACACGCCGTGCAGGACGACCAGGTGCGCGTCGGGGTCGAGCCGGTCCGCGGTGGCGGCGAGGTCGTCGACCATGTCCCCCGTCACGAGGGGCGGCGGGTCGTCGCGGGCGGCGGCGAGGGCCGCGTCGAGTCGCTCGGCACGCCCGGTGTGCTCCGGCCACACGCACGCCCGAAGCCAGCGGACGTCGTCCTCGTCGGTCACGTCGAGCGGGGCGAGGTCGAGACCGACCCGGTCCACGATCGGGGGCGGGAGGAGGTGGACCGGCGGCACGTCGCCGTGCCGGACCTCGCTGGTCAGCCGCAGGCCACCCGCGGGGCTCTCCCCGACGGCGCGGCCGTCGAGGTCGACGTAGCGGTAGCCGTAGCGGTCGAGGCGGAGCAGCAGGCCGGCGCTGGGCCCGACCTCGAGGAGCGCGACGGGCCGCCCCACCTCGGCGGCGACCTGCGCGATCGCCGGCGCGACGCCGACGGCCCGGAGGACCTCGTTCGTCTGCGTGCCGCGGGTCCCCGCGAGCCGGCGGAGCTCGTCGTGGTGCTCCCGCACGAGGTCCCGGAGGTCGTCGACCGGGTCCGAGCTCGGCTCGCGATCGCCGGCGAGTCGCGGGTAGTGCGCCGCGAGCGGGTGCTGCGGATCGCGGAGGAGGACGTCGTGCACGGCGGCGAACAACGTCGTGGGCCGCTGCTGGCGCTCCGGTGCCTCCGCGAGGACCGCCAGGACGTCGGGATGGCGCGACGCGCCGGCGGCGAGGCGGGCGTAGAGGGGCGAGCCGACGGCCGGGGCCTCCTCATCAGCGAAGCGACGGAAGCGGCGGACGAGGCGCTCGCGGACCTCGGGATCGAGGTCGGACGCCTGGGTCAAGCGTCGGTCCCGACCACGAGGTGCACGTCGACCGAGTGCGACAGGTTCCCGGGCTCGGGCTCGACGGCGTCGTAGCCGTACATCGCCGCCAGCTGCTCGGCCTTGGCCTCGTTGCCGGGGGTGTAGAAGACCGTCGTGACCTCGTAGACCCGGACGGCCTGGTTCGTCGCGACGACGTTGAAGCCGTCCTGGGTCAGCTGCTCGGCGACCTCGTCACCGGCCGCCCCTCCCTCGCCGGTGGCGTCGAGGACCTGCACCGAGATGTCCGCGGGGTCGAGCGCGCCGGCGTCCGCGCCGGAGCTGTCCTCCCCGGTGCCGTCGGCGACCGGCTCGTCCTCGGTGGGGGTCGCCGTGAGGTCCTCCTCGGGCGCGGTCGCGGCCTCCGTCGGCGTCGTGCCCTCGTCGGCCGGGGGAGCCTCCGACGCGGGCACGCTCGGCGCGGCGGGGTCCGTCGCGGGCGCGTCCTGGGTGGTCGTGCCGTCGGGAGCGGCGGCCATGGTGCCGAGGTCGTCCTGCACCTGCCCGACCCCCCAGAACGCCGCGGCGACGACGGCGACGAGCGCCACGGCCGCGGCGAGGTGCCGGAGGAGCGACAGCGAGAAGCTGTTGTCGTCCGGTGGGGTGTGCTTGGCCACGGTGAGCTCCCGCTCGGGGGGCGTCAGCGGGCGTCGACGCCGAGGCGACGCTGCGCGCGCTGACGCTGGCGGGCGGCCCGCATGCGCCGGAGGCGCTTGACGAGCATGGGGTCGTACGCGAGCGCCTGCTCGTCGTCGATGATGCGGTTCAGGAGCTGGTAGTAGCGCGTCGGCGAGACGTCGAAGCGCTCCTTGACGGCCTGCTCCTTCGCGCCGGCGTACTTCCACCACTCGCGCTCGAAGTCGAGGATCTCACGGGAGCGCGGGTCCAGGGACTCGATCACGTCGGTGGACTCGTGGAACGCCATGGGGATCCTCCGCGGGCCGGGGTCGGGCACCAGCAGGGTCCCATACAAACCACACCGGTGCAACTACACGCCCCGTACTCCCGACGCCGGGACCTCAGACGGGCGGCGTCCCCACCGCGAGGAGCCCACCCCTCCGCATGCGAGGCCCAGCTCGGCGCGGAGCCCGGGCCGGCGGGGAAGCGCACATCCCCGCCGGTACGCTTCGCCGCCTCACGCCGGAGTAGCTCAGTTGGTCAGAGCAGGCGATTTGTAATCGTCAGGTCAGGGGTTCGACTCCCCTCTCCGGCTCGGACGGACGAGCCGGGCTCCACGGCGGCGTCGAGGTAGGCGTCGACGTCGAGATCCAGGAGGTCCAGCTCGAGGAGCCCTGCCCGCACCGTCGCCCGGTACGCAGCTGACGGCGGCTGCGGGACGGGCGGCTCGACGCAGGTGAAGGTGACGGCGGGGAGGCCGTCGAGGGGCGGCAGCGCGACGAGCCGCCCGTACGTCGCGGCCGGCAGCAGCGGTCCACCGGCGGTCAGTGCGGTTGGATCGGCGTCGACCGAGCCGCAGGGGAGGCCGTTCTCCTGCGCGACCACGTCGGCGAACTGCTCCACCGAGATCCGCCAGGCCCGGGCGTAGGTCGTGCCGTCCGTGTCGAGATCGACGTACGCGACCCCGCCGCCCCAGACGCGGGAGTCGCCCCCGAACCGCAGCCGCCACGGCAGCAGGACCGTCTCCGAGCGCCGCGGCGGGCGAGGGTCGCGACACCCCGCCATGGCCCGGCGCGCGCCCACCGGCGTCCCGCCGGACAGGTAGCAGCCGAACCTCGCCGCCGCGAGGTTCGAGCCGTACGAGACGTACCAGACATCCATCGCGGCCACCGTAGCGAGCGGCCGGAGCACCGGCCCCGGCACGGACCGCGGAGGCCGGCGTGCGGTCGGCGAGGAGATCCCGGGTGCGGGAGGAGTCGACGGGTCGGGCGGCGAACACCCCGCCGACCCGCACCGGCGCGCCCCGCGCTGCCGCCCCCTCCTCCCCTCCACAAGGAACCCGTGATGTCCTCACGCTCCCGTCGCTTCACGGCGGTCACCGCCCTCGGGGTCGTCGCCGGCCTCGGCCTGGCGCTCGCCCCGGCCCCGACGACCTCCGTCCCCGCTGTCGAGACCTTCGCGCCGCAGCTCGTGACCGTCGACACGCCGACGCGCGCCGCCAAGGACCGGCTCACCTCGCTCGGCCTCGACCTCACCGAGCACGCCGG
>JAHWKB010000028.1 GCA_019348115.1 Actinomycetota bacterium
AGTACGACTCGGGCACCGGGACGCCGGCCTCCTTCAGCTGGTCGTAGACCTCCCGCTCCTCGAACGGCGTGCCGTCGACCACCGGCTCACCGACCGCCGCGGCGTCGTCGTTGCAGTCGGGCAGACCGAGGACGGGCACGCGCCAGTCACCGTGGAAGAGCGACGCCGTGTTGCAGTTGCTCACGCCGGGGACGGGGCGGCTCCACGGCGGCGCGAAGCGGGCCGAGGCCACGGACACGTCGAGGTCGCTCGCGAAGGGCACGACCTCGATCGGCGGACCGTCCCGGCGGGGGGCATGCGGGTCGGAGGGCGCCGGCTCCTCCCCGGTCTCGATGGCCTCGTAGGCACGGTGGACGGCATCGGCCCACAGGCGCGCCCCGACGTCCAGCTGCTGCCAGCCGCTCTCCTGGAACTCGCGCCGCTCGTGGGGCTCGTGGACACGCAGGTCCTTGTGCGGTCCGGAGGAGCCCGTCTCGCGCTGGCTCATCACGGTCGTGGTGCCGAGCTCGCGGTCGATGATGCGCATCGCGGCGTGCGTGATGTCGCCGCTGAAGAGGTCGTAGCCCCAGGTCCACTCCGGGTGGAGGCCGAGCGTGATCCAGTTCGCGTACGGCGTCGGCCGGGACGGGTCGGAGATGTCGTCCACCCGCACGACCGTCATCATCCCGGTCGTGTGCGCGAACGGCTGGCCGGCGGGGGTGCCGTCGTCGGCGATCTTCGGCCCGATCGTGTGGGCCTGGATCTCGTTGAACGGCACCGTCGCGGCACCGATCCGAACCTCGCGCATGTCGGCGGTGGCATCGATGACCGCCTGCGCCATCCGCTCGGCCATGTACTCGTAGAACCGCAGGTCGAACACGTCCTGGAAGATCCACGTGCCCCAGCTCGGCGTGGAGTAGAAGGCCGAGTTGTGGTTGTGGCTCACGGTCACGGCGAGGTTGTCCTCGGTGATGCCCGTGGCCGGACCTTCCTCGAGGCCCGCCGCGACCGCGAGGTCGTGCTGCTCGAGGAGCTGGGCGACACGCCGGTTGAGGAGGTCGTTCGGGAGGTACAGGTCGTTGCCGACGATGGCGACGCGCTCGCCGTTGGCACCCTCCACGACCATCGCCCGGGTGAGGATCCGGGACTGCACGCCCCGTGCGGGGCGCTTGCGCTTGGCGTGCAGGAACGGGTCGACGTACTCCCCGTTCCCGGGTGGCGCCTGGTGCTCGGAGAACTGGCCACCGGACGCACCCAGGTGCCAGGACGCGTCGACGGAGGCGACGCCGGCGCGCGTGCCACCGGCGGGCAGGCCGGTGGGTGCGGGCCCGGCCGCGGTGATCTCCTCCACGGAGCCGGGGAGGTCGGTCGTGCCCAGCCCGGTGCCCACGCCGACGCCGGTCGTGGCCACGAGCGCGCCGGCGAGCAGGAAGGCGAGGAGAGCGCGCAGGCGCGGACGCGCGCGCGAGGGCGTGACGAGCATCGAGGGTCTCTTCCGGAGTCGGCGGCGGTACCTACGGTCGTCACGAGTTGTTCCCCGTCGGGGCACGACATCCCTGCCCCGGACGCGCCCACCGGACGCTCCGTCCGGGGACCCGCGGGTACCGTTGGTGCCTTCGAGGACGGAGACCGATGGAGGGCGGGCCGCAGGACGAGTACTTCGTCCGCGTCGACGCGCTGCGCGATCGCCCGGCCACCCCGCCGCCGGCGGCCCCGCCGGCGCCCCGCGGGCCGTCGCTCGGCGCCGTGCTGGCGGTCGTCGTGGGCGCGATCGTGTCCACGGTCGCGATCGTGTCGTGGGTCCTCGGCTCCGCCACGGGGCCCGTCGCCGCCCCGCCCGCGCCCCCGGCCGCCGGCGTCACGGCCGACGCCGACGTGTCCACCTCCCGCGAGCCGGACCCGGCACGCGACGGGTACGGGGTGTGGGCCCGCAACGACGACGGCACGGCCGTCCGCTGGAACCCGTGCGAGCCGATCGCCTGGGTCTTCAACCCGGCGGACGCGCCGCCCGGCGTCCGCGTCGACCTCGACCGTGCCTTCGGTGAGATCGCCGTCGCGACCGGTCTGCGCTTCCGCTTCGCCGGCGAGACCGACGAGCTGCCCCGCCGAGAGCGCTCCCCGTACCAGCCGGAGCGCTACGGCGAGGACGCGTGGGCGCCGGTCCTCGTCGCCTGGACCCGTCCGGGTGACACCGACGTGCCGCTGTCGTCGACCGACCGGGGCGTCTCGGTGCCCGTGGCGGTCGGGGACGGCTCCCGCGACGTGTTCGTGAGCGGGCAGGTCGTCTTCAACCCCGACCGGCCGCTCGTCGCCGGCTTCGGGGACCGCCGGAGCTCCTGGGGCGCCACGATCCTCCACGAGCTCGGCCACGCCGTCGGGCTCGACCACGTCGACGACCCCACGCAGCTCATGTACACGTACCCGGGCGACGGCCCCGCGATGCTGGGGCCGGGCGACCGGCGCGGGCTCGCCGAGCTCGGGCGCGGAGGCTGCGTCGACGTGCCGGCGCCGGTCGACGTCGAGGTGACCTACGTCGACGACTTCGGCCGGTGACCGGACCCCACCCGAGGCCGCTCCCGATGTTCCCCCTCGGGAGCGTCCTGTTCCCCGGGATGGTGCTGCCGCTCCACGTCTTCGAGCCGCGCTACCGCGCGCTCGTCCGCGACGTCCTCGCCGGCGACCGCGAGTTCGGCGTCACCCTGATCGAGCGCGGCCACGAGGTCGGCGGCGGCGACGTCCGCACCGACGTCGGCACGATCGCGCGCGTGCTCGAGACCCAGGAGCTCGACGACGGACGCTGGGTCCTGGTCGCCGTGGGACGTGCCCGGCTCCAGGTGGCGTCGTGGCTCCCCGACGACCCCTACCCGCGGGCGCTGGTCACCGAGCTGCCCGAGCCCGCGAGCGTCGACGGTGCGGAGGATGGGCTCCGCGCCGAGGTCGCCGGCCGGCTGCGTACCGTGCTGGCGCTGCGGGCCGAGCTGGGCGAGGCCGCCGTGCCGCTCACGACCGAGCTCGACGAGGACCCGGTGACCGGCTCCTACCAGGCCGCGATCCTGGCGGGCGCCACCCCGCTCGACGCACAGCGGCTCCTGACCGCCCCGTCGCCGGCCGACCGGTTCCGACTCCTGCTCGAGGTGCTCGACCACGCCGAGGACCGGCTCCGCTTCGAGCTCGGCGCCGGGTGACCGCGCCGGCGTAGGCTCGTCGGACGGACGTGCCGCGAGGACGCCGGAACGAGAGGGACCGACCGTGGACATCGACGAGGCCCGGAGCTTCCTCCGCGAGCACCACCGCGCGGTGATGCACACCTACCGCGAGGACGGCAGCCCGCAGCTGTCGCCGGTCGCGGTCGCCGTGGACGACGACGGCCACGCCGTCGTGAGCACGCGCGAGCCGTCCATCAAGGTCACGAACCTGGAACGGGACCCCCGGACGTCGCTGTGCGTGTTCACCGACGGGTTCTTCGGGCCCTGGGTCCGCATCGACGGACGCGCCGACATCGTCCGCCTCCCCGACGCGATGGAGCCGCTCGTCGACTACTACCGGCGCGTCGCCGGCGAGCACGACGACTGGGACGACTACCGACGGGCCATGCAGGAGGAGCAGCGGGTGCTCGTCCGCATCACGATCGGGGCGGCCGGCCCCGACGTCTCGGGCTGAGGTCCGGCTGTGCCAGACTCCGTGCGGTCGACGCAGGAGTGCCGCGCGTGACCATCCCCACCTCGCCCTTCACCGACGAGCACCAGCAGCTCCGGGCGTCGGTCCGGCGGTTCGTGGAGGGCGAGCTCGCGCCGCACGCCGACGAGTGGGAGGCCGACGGGTGGTTCGCCGACTGGGTCTTCCCGCGCCTCGGCGAGCTCGGCTACCTCGGGCTGTCGATGCCGACCGAGTACGGCGGCCAGGGCGCGGACTACTGGGCGACGGTGGTGTTCGGTGAGGAGATCGTCCGCTGCAGGAGCGGCTCCCTCCCGATGGCGGTCGCCGCGCACACCGACATGGCGCTCCCCCCCGTCCTCAAGTTCGGGACCGAGGAGCAGAAGCAGGCCTACCTCGTCCCGGCGCTGCGCGGCGAGCGGATCGCGTGCATCGGCATCACCGAGCCGGAGGCAGGCTCCAACGTCGCGGGCGTCCGGACCTCCGCCCGGCGCGACGGGCGGGACTGGATCATCAACGGCTCAAAGGTGTTCATCACCAACGGCGTCCGCGGCTCCTTCGTCACGATGGTGGTGCGCACCGCTCCCCCGTCGCAGACCCCCGACGGGCGCCCCGACCCGTGGTCCGGGATCTCGCTGTTCCTCGTCGACACCGACCTCCCCGGCTTCGAGGTGGCGCAGAAGCTCGACAAGGTCGGCATGCGCGCGAGCGACACCGCCCTCCTCCACCTCACCGACGTGCGCGTGCCGGCGGAGGCGCTCCTCGGGATCGAGGGGCAGGGCTTCAAGCAGATCATGTGGGAGCTCCAGGGCGAGCGGCTGATCGCGAGCATCCAGTCGGTGGCGGCGGCGCAGCTGACCTTCGAGCGCTCGCTCGCCTACGCCCAGGAGCGCGAGGCGTTCGGTCGGCCCATCGCGAGGTTCCAGGTGCAGAAGCACCGGCTCGTCGACATGGCGACCGAGGTCGAGGCGTGCCGCCGGCTCCTCTACGACTGCGTCGACAAGTGGAACCGCGGCGAGTACGCGACCACGGAGATCGCGATGTGCAAGCTGGCCTGCGCCCAGATGGCCTTCCGGGTCGCCGACGAGGCGATGCAGCTGCACGGCGGCTACGGCTACTCGCGCGAGTTCCCCGTCGAGCGCTCGTGGCGGGACGCGCGGCTCATGCGCATCGGCGGGGGGACCGACGAGGTCCAGCGCGAGATCATCTCCAAGCTGATGGGTCTGTAGGTGGCGCGGTCAGCCCGGATCCGCGGGCGGCGGCGTGTCGAGGTGCGCGAGGCTGAAGCCGCGCCGGTAGGGGCGGAGGAGACGCTCCTCGTCGAACCCCAGCGACTCGTAGAGCCGGCGCGCCCCGCGGTTCGACTCCCGGACGGTCAGGTTCACGCTCGGGCACCCCGCCTCGTCGTGGAGCCACACGCAGCCCGCGGCCACGAGGGCACGTCCGATGCCGGTGCCGCGCTCGCCCACGGCCACGCCGAGGTAGTCGACGTAGCCGGTGGCGTCCTCCTGGCGCTCGACCGCGACGTAGCCGACGACCTCGCCGGCGCGGCTCGCGACGAGCACGGCGTGGTCCTGACCCGGGGCCGCGATGCGGGTGCCACTCGAGTGCGTGCCCGGGAAGATGGCGTCGTGCAGCGCCACCACCGCCGGCGCGGTCGCGTCGCTGACGCGCGCGAGCTCGACCCCCGCCGGGGGCGCGGCCGCACCGCGCAGGACGTCGGCGTCGCCGCCGAGGTCGCGGACGAGGACCGCCGAGGCCTCCTCGGCCACGAACCCGTGGCGCTCGGCGAACGCCGGCAGCCACGCGTGGCGCGCGTCGGCACCGAACTCCTCCTGGGTGACGTGGCCGGGGAGCCGCGCCCGTCCCACCGCGAGGAGCGCATCGGCCACCGCGTCGACGTCGGCGCCGTCGGCCACGTACGGCCCACGCCACCACACCCGCGGCGGGACCGTGTCGTGCTCCAGGGCGAGCAGCCCGACGACGTCGTCGCCGTCCACCGCGACGAGCACGTCGTCGAGGCCGCCCGGCTCGAGCTGGCGCAGGTCCGTCGCGATCGCCCCGGCGTCCATGCTCTCGGAGCCGATGTGCCGCGCCGGGTCGGCCTGCTGGGTCGCGATCCAGCGCGCGACCGCGTCGACCTCGTCGTCCCGGATCCGCCTGATCTCCATCCGCGGGACGCTAGCCACCGCCCCTCCCTCCACGTCAACGCTCCGCCGAGGACCGCATGAGCGACATCGACCTCACCCCCGCCGTCGTCGGCGGTGCGCCGGCACTGCCCCTCTACGGCGACGAGCACACGGCCCTCCGCCACGCTGCACGGACGTTCGTGGCGCGCGAGCTCGCCCCGCACGCCGACGCGTGGGAGGAGGCCGAGGACTTCCCCCGGGAGGTGTTCCGCACGGTCGCCGACCCCGGCTTCTTCGGGCTCAAGTTCGACGAGCGGTGGGGCGGGTCCGGCCCGGACCTCCTGGCCCAGGCGGTGTGGATCGAGGAGCTCGCGCGGTGCGGCTCCGGCGGGGTCGCGGCCGACCTCGGGGCGCACAGCGACCTCGCGTGCCTCTACCTCGCCCACGCCGGCACCGACGAGCAGCTCGAGCGCTGGCTCCGTCCGTCCATCGCCGGCGAGCTGATCGGCGCGCTGGGCGTGACCGAGCCGGGCGCCGGCTCCGACGTCGCCGGGATCGCCACGCGTGCCCGACGCGACGGGGACGGCTGGGTCCTCGACGGCGCGAAGGTGTTCATCACCAACGGCTCGTGGTGCGACTACGTCGTGGTCGCCGCGAAGGTGGGTCCGGAGGACGGAGCGACGAGCGAGGACCCGCACGGCCGGGTCACGCTGTTCGTCGTGGACGCGGACACGCCCGGTGTGGGCCGACGGCGGATGTCGATGCTCGGCTGGCGGACCAGCCACACGGGCGAGCTGATCTTCGAGGGTGTCCGCGTCGGCGACGACCACCGGCTCGGCGACGTCGGCGGCGGCTTCGGCCTCATCATGCGGAACTTCGCCTGGGAGCGACTCTCGATGTCGCTCGGCGCCGTCACCGCCGCCGAGGAGGGCCTCGCGGAGGCGATCGCCTACGCCCGTGAGCGCGAGGTCTTCGGCCGCCCCGTCGCGTCCTTCCAGGTGTGGCGCCACCGCTTCGCCGACCTCGCCACCCGCATCGCCACCGGGCGGGCGCTGACGGAGCACGCGCTCCGGCTGCACGTCGCCACCGAGGCGGCCCTCCGCGCCGGCGAGCCGGTCCCCGTGGACACGATGGAGCTCGTCCGTGCCACGTCGATGGCGAAGCTCGTGACCCAGCGTCTCGCCTTCGACGTCGCCGACGAGTCGGTGCAGGTCCACGGCGGCGCCGGGTACATGATGGAGTACCGCGCCCAGCGGCGGTGGCGTGACACGCGCCTCGGCCCCATCGGCGGCGGGACCGACGAGATCATGCGCGAGATCATCGCCAAGACGTACGGGCTGTAGCCCGGGGGAGCACCGTCGTGACCGGCTTCTCCGTCCGGCCGCTCGAGGAGCGCGACGCGGCACGCGTCGGCGAGCTCACGCTGGCCGCCTACGACGCCTCGGGTGGCCGCATCCAGGGCGAGTACCGCGACTGGCTCGCGGACCCCCTCGCACGGGTGCCCTCCGCCACGGCGGTCCTGGTCGCCGTCGACGACGCGACCGGCGAGGTCCTCGGCACGGTCACGTTCGTGCGCCCGGGCGACGCCGAGTTCGAGCATCCGGTGCGCGAGGGCGACGCCGGCTTCCGCATGCTCGCGGTGGCACCCGAGACCCAGGGACGGGGGGTCGGCGACGCGCTCATCGCGGCCTGCGTCACCCGGGCACGGGAGGAGGGTGCGCACCGGATCGTTCTCTCCTCGATGTCGTGGATGACCCGTGCGCACGGGATGTACCGGCGGCGCGGGTTCGTGCGGCGCCCCGACCTCGACGTCGCGTTCCCCGGTGGGACGGGTGTCGTCTTCACGCTCGACCTCACGCCCGAGGCCGCGTCGCGGTTCGGCCCTCCCGGGCCGCCGCGGGAGCCGCTCTGGTACGAGGAGGCGTGGGCGGACGGCAACCCGGTCGACTGCGGCGGCTGACCCGCCGGCGACACGACGCGCTCCGGACCGCCCCTGTACTTCCGGACACCCGGGCCGTACAGTCGAGGTGCGCCGGTCGCCAGGTCCGTACCCCCCGGAGCACCGCCCCGGTCCCCGGCGGTCCCAGATGTCGGCGCACGAAGGTCGAGGGCACCAGAAGCGGTCGCTCGATGACCAGTGCCCCGTCCGCCGTCCCCGACGACGCGCGGCTTCCCGAGGTCCCCGTGACGGTCGTCGTCGTGGACGACGACCCCGACGTCCGTCTGCTCGTGCGCCACAAGCTCCGCCGGGCGGGCATGGAGCTGGTCGGCGAGGCGTGCGACGGCGCCGACGCGGTCGAGGTGGTGCACAGGACACAGCCCGACGTCGTGCTCCTCGACCTCCACATGCCGGGGACCTCGGGCGACGAGGCGCTCCCGCACCTCGTCGGTGTCGCACCGTCCGCGATGGTCGTCATCTTCAGCGCCGGCGACCTGTGCGAGGCGGGCCGTCGGGAGCTCCTGCGCAAGGGAGCAGCGGCGTACTACGACAAGGCCGACGCGTTCCAGCTCAGCGACCTGCTCACCGAGGATCTCGCCCGCTTCCGCCGGGCGACCGCCTGCCAGGACGGTCCGCGGCTGACGACGGTGACGGAGGAGGGCGCAGGGAGAGGCAGCTGATGGAGCCGGGTGGCCACACCGCCTCGCTGCCCGCCGGATCCGCGGGCGACGACTTCCGCGCCGGGTTCGGCACCTTCGACACGGCGCTCGACCGGTACGGGGACGAGGCGTACACCGACCTGCTGGTGACCGCGCTCGAGGTCGGCTACCGGCACGTCGACACCGCTCGGGCGTACCGGAGGGAGCCGCACGTCCGGGCCGTCGTGCAGCGGACCGGGCTCGCCGGCGACGTCTTCGTCGCGACCAAGCTCGGGCTCGCCGGCGAGGTGGCCGAGCTGCGGACGGTGGCGGCGCGCCACGGGCCGACCCCGTTCGACGTGTCGCTCGCCTGGCTCCACAGCCGGCCGAACGTCGCCACGCTGTCGCACCCCGGCGATCCGTCGCACATGGCGAGCAACCCGGCGGCGACCCGGCGGGTCCTCGACGAGGAGCAGGACCACTGGCTCGTGGCGGCGAGCCCGCTGATCCGTGGCTTCGTCGCGGAGATCCGCGAGGTCCGCGAGGTGGCCGCCGCGCACGCGCTCGGGAACCCCGACGCGCCCGCCATCGACGCGATCGACCGCGAGTGGCGCCTGCACCCGTGGTTCGGCACCTGACCTCCGTCGGGTGGCGAGCCACGGCCGCCACGTACCCTCGTGCCATGGACACCTCACCCGATGACATCGCCGTCGCGCTCGCCGCGGAGCAGGACCAGGTCGGAGCGCTGCTCGATCGCCTCACCGACGCCGGCTGGGACGAGCCGCTCAACCCCCTCGCGCTCGACCGGCTGCTGATCCTCGGCCACTTCCCCGAGTACGCCGCCGAGCTCGACTGGACCCCCCGCGAGATCGCCGGCCACCTGCGCGACAGCGCACGCGTCTTCACCGAGCGGATCGGTCGCATCCTCGACGAGGACGAGCCGACCCTGCCGGACTTCGTCACCGACGACCCGGTGCGCCTCCGGGACTACGCCGCGACCTCGCGGGAGGAGCTCCGGGAGGAGCTCACGACGGCCCAGCTGGCGCTCCGCGAGGCGGTCGCCGGCGTGCCCGCCGCCGCGCTCGGCAGGCGGGGCGTGCACGAGGCCGACGGTCCCCTCCTCCTGGGCGAGCTCCTCGCCTTCCTGCCCGAGCACCAGCGCGACCACCGTGAGCAGCTGGCCGCCTTCGCCGCCGCACCGTTCTGACATGTGCGGCCGCTACGTCTCCGTGTCGACGCCGGAGCAGCTCGCCGAGGCGTTCGACGTCGGTGAGGTGCGGACCGAGCCGCTCCCCGGGCGCTACAACGTCGCGCCGACGCTCGACGTGTACGCCGTGATCCAGCGCGACGACGTCCGCCGGCTGGGGACCCTGCGGTGGGGCTTCGTGCCGTTCTGGGCCAAGCAGCTCAAGGGCTCGCCGTCCCCGATCAACGCCCGCATCGAGGGGCTCGCCGACAACCGCATGTTCGGGCGGGCGGTCGAGAGCCGTCGCTGCATCATCCCGGCGGACGCCTTCTACGAGTGGCAGGACCGGGCGGGGGCGCGCAAGCAGCCCTACGTGTTCCGGGACCCCGACGGCGCCCCGCTCGCCTTCGCCGGCCTGTGGTCGTCGTGGCGTGACCCGGAGGCGGGGGACGACGCCGAGCGGCTGCACTCGTGCGCGATCGTCACCATGCCGGCGAAGGGACCCGTCGCCGACATCCACGACCGCATGCCGGCGATGCTCCCCCCGCAGCTCGTGGACGACTGGCTCACGGCGTCGCCCGAGGACGCGCCCCACCTCCTGGACGCGGTCGCCGCGCTCGGCGTCCCGCGCATCGAGCGCTACGCCGTGAGCGACCGCGTCAACAACGTGCGGAACGAGGGACCGGAGCTGCTCGAACCGGGCGAGGTGGACTGACGGCGGGAGCCGCCACAAGGTTCCCGCAACGGGCGTTGCCCGCCCGTGCGACAGGTGCTCGCCCGGTGGACGGTCGGACACCGGCCCCCCACCTTCCCCACCCACAGCAGCGCCCGGCTCACTTCCGGGCGCCACCCCCGGCACGACAGCAGCACTCCGAGTACGACCGCTCGCAGGACCTCCGAGCACCCCCTTCCGACCCGGAGCCCCCCATGTCCTTCCCCCTCCACGTCCACGCCCGTGCGCTCGTCCGTTCGGCCACCATCTCGCTCCTGCTCGTGGCGTTCGCGTTGCCATCCACGCCGGCCGCGGCGCAGTCGGTCCCCTCCGGCCCCGCGGACGCCGTGGCGCCACAGCTGCCCTGGACCTCCGTGAGCGACGTGCTCGCCGCCACCCTCCAGGAGCAGAAGCAGGCCGCGGCCACGCCCGCCGCCCGGACCGCCCCCGCCCCCGCTCCTGCCCCCGAGGAGCGCCGCGTCTTCGCCACCGTGGACGGCCTCGAGCTGCGCGAGCCCAGCACGGACATCCTGGCCATCGGGTTCCACGAGGGCTCGACCCAGGGTCGCCCGCTCCATCCCGTCGGTCGGGTCGTCTCGAACGAGAGCCGCATGACCGCGCCCGCCGACGTCGAGGGTCCCGACTACCGCATCCTCGCGTCGCGGGGCCGCGGCGTCGGCGCCTCGACCGCCGTCGACATCGCGATGGACGAGGGGGTCCCGGTCCATGCCATGGTCGACGGCACCGTCGTGAGCGTCAGCGACTACAGCCTCTACGGCCGGACCACGGACGTGCTCATCGAGATCGTGCCGGACGCGGCGCCCACCTCGAAGGTCCAGGTGTTCCACGTGCGCGAGCCGAAGGTCGCCGCCGGCGACCGCGTGACCGACGAGACCGTCATCGCGACCCCGCGGCTGCTGCCGTTCGGCTCGCAGATCGACCGCCACGTCGGCCGTGCCGGCCCGCACATCCACGTGCAGGTCGTCGGCGCCGGCTCCTGATCACCCCCGGGCGTTGAGCCTGGCCGCGACGGCCTCGGCCTGTGCGATGCACGGGGCGAGGCCGACGCCGTCGTAGGCCGCGCCGGCGACGTGCAGCCACGGCGCCCGGACGCGGATCGCGTCGCGGACGTCGCGGACGCGCCGGAGGTGGCCGACCTCGTACTGCGGGAGGCTCCGCTCCCAGCGGGTGACGAGCGTCGTGACCGGAGCGGTCCCGATGCCGGTCGCCGCGGCGAGCTCCCCGGACACGCGCGCCACGAGCTCGTCGTCGTCGAGGTCCCGCCAGCGCTCGTCGTCGATGCGCCCGACGCTCGCCCGGAGCAGGAAGCGGTCGCCGCCGGCGAGGTGCGGCCACTTGCGTGACGACCAGGTGACGGCCTTCACGAGCCGGCCCTCGCGGGGCGGGACGAGCATCCCGCTCCCCCGCGGGACGACCTCCGCGACCTCGGCCGGGTAGGCGGCCGTGACGACCGCGACGGACGCGTACGGGATGCCGGCGAGGAGCCGTCCGGCGGTGGGCGCGAGCGCCTCGACGAGCGGGGCCGCGGCGAACGCGGGCACGGTGAGGACCACGGCGTCCGCGGCGACCCGCTCTCCCCCGGTGAGCACGACGTCGGCGCCACCACCGTCCCGGGGCTCCAGCGCCACGACCGTCGCACCGGTGCGGACGTCGTCGATGCCGGCGGCGAGCGCGTCGACGAGCCGGCGCAGGCCGCCCTCGACGGTGAGGAAGACGGGGCGGTCGTCGTCCGCGACGCGCCGGCGGTGGGCGCGCACGCCGGTGCGGAGGCTCCGCGACCGGTCCGCCGACGCCACGGCGGGTGCCGCCGCCTCGAGGCTCAGGCGGTCGGCGCGCCCCGCGTAGACCCCGCCGAGGAGGGGCTCGACGAGCACGTCGGTGACGTCGCGGCCGAACCGCCGGCCGACGGCGTCCGCGACCGAGCGGTCCCCGCCGCGGCCGCGACGGCGCGGGAGCACCGGCTCGAGCGCCGCCCGGACGAGCCCCGCCGGCGACAGGACGCCGGACCGCGCGACCGACCGGAGGTCGGCCGGCACGCCCAGCACCGTCCCGGTCGGCAGGGGACGGAGCCGCCCGCGCACCCACAGCCACACCTGCCCGGTCGCGGGCGCGACGAGGTCGTCACCGAGCCCGAGCCGGCGGGCGAGGCGCTCCCCCTCGGGGCGCCGGGCGAGGAACGCGTCCGCCCCGACGTCGACCGTCACGCCCTCGATCCCCCGGCTGGCGATCTTCCCCCCGAGGCGGTCGCCGGCCTCGAGGAGCGTGACCTCGCCTGCCCCGCCCGCGCCGTCGACGCCGTGGCGGAGGAGCCACGCGGTCGCGAGACCGGTGATGCCGCCCCCGATGACGACCGTCCGCCCGCTGCTCATCGGCCGCCCACCCCGAGGTGCTCGTGCTCGGCGACGGTCGCGACGACCGCCGCCAGCACGGCGGGGAGCTCGCCCGGATCGAGCGACGCGTCGGTGAGCTCCAGTCCCAGTGCGGCGGCCTCGTCGGCGACGCCGTCGGGGCGGGCGAGCGGGTCGAGCGAGCACCGGACGACGGCGCGCCGCCCGTGGGCCTCGACGAGCGCGGTCAGGGCGGTGAGGCTCGACGGCCCCTGCACCCCGGAGGTCCAGGCGATCGAGCGGTGGCGGACGCCGACGTGGCCACTGACCGCCTCGGCCGTCTCGCGGAGGAACACCACCTCCTCGGGGGCGGGCTCGGTGCGCGGACCGGGGGCGGTGAAGAGCACGTGCACGTCCTCGCCGGTCACGGTCCGCGCGCGTTCGAGCGCGGAGGCGAGGCGGTCGAGGTAGGCCGGGTGGCGGTGCCACGCCTGCACGGCGAAGTACGGCGCCGGCGCGACGGCGGCGCGCACGCCCTCGTGGTCGGCGGTGAACGCCGGCCACGGCTCCGTCGCGACGCCGACGACCGCGGCACGGTCGGCGACCCCGCCGGCGTCGGCGGCGGGCACGGCGTCCGGGCCGAGCTGCGGCGCGACCCGTCCGGTGGTCTCCGACGGTCCGAGGAGCACGACCGCGAGGTCACCCATCCGCGACGGTCCCGTCGGTGCGGCCCTCGCGGTGCACCTGGTCGACGACGCGGGCGAGGACGTCCGGGTCGGTCGCCGGGAGCACCCCGTGGCCGAGGTTGAAGACGTGGTCGGGGCGCCCGCCGCTGCGACGGAGGACGTCCCGCACGCGGGCCTCGACCACCTCCCAGGGGGCGAGCACGGCGGCGGCGTCGAGGTTCCCCTGCGTGCCGACGCCCTCGGGGATGCGCGTCCGCGCGTCGTCGAGCGGGACCCGCCAGTCGACCCCGACGACGTCCGCTCCCGCGTCGGCCATGAGCCCGAGGAGCTCGCCGGTCCCGACGCCGAAGTGGATGCGCGGGACGCCGGCGTCGGCCAGCTCGGTCAGCACCCGGCGCGAGTGCGGCTGCACGTAGCGCTCGTAGTCGGACGGGGTGAGCGCGCCCGCCCACGAGTCGAAGAGCTGCACGGCGCTGGCCCCGTTGGCGACCTGCGCCCGGAGCGAGGCGAGCGTGATGCCGGCGAGGCGCTCCATCAGCCGGTGCCACGTCGCCTCGTCCGAGAACATCAGCGCCTTGGTGCGGTCGTAGGTCTTCGAGGGGCCGCCCTCGATGAGGTAGCTCGCCACCGTGAACGGCGCGCCGGCGAAGCCGATCAGCGGGACGTCGAGCTCGCGGACCAGGATGCGGACGGTCTCGAGGACGTAGGGCAGGTCCTCGTCCGGCTCGAGGTCGCGGAGCCGGTCGAGGTCGGCCGGGCGACGGAACGGCTCGTCGACCACCGGGCCGACCCCGGGACGGATCTCGAGGCCGATGCCGAGCGACGCGACCGGGGTGACGATGTCGCTGAAGAGGATGGCCGCGTCGACCCCGTAGCGGCGGACGGGTTGGAGGGTGACCTCCGCCGCGAGCTCCGGGGTGTGCACGACCTCCTCGAAGCCGTGGCGCGAGCGGATCTCGCGGTACTCGGGGAGGGACCGGCCGGCCTGGCGCATGAACCACACGGGCACCGTGTCGTGGGCCTCGCCGCGGCAGGCGGCGAGGAAGGAGCTGGTGCGGGTGGTCGGCGGCACGGAGCGGTCCTGGGCCGGAGGGGTGCTGGCGCGGTGGGCCGTACGGTGCCGGACGGACCCGGGAGCAGCCAACTCCGCGCGCACGGCGGTCCTACGGTGTGGCAGAGCCACCCAGGAGGAGCCGACCGTGATCGAGTCCGTGAACCCGACGACCGGCGCCGTGCTCGAGCGCTACGAGGAGCACGACGACGCCGAGGTGGACCGCCGGCTGCAGGCCGGCTGGGACCGCTGGGAGGGCTGGCGTGGCACCGGTTACGACGAGCGGGCGGACCTCCTCCGCGCGGTCGCGGACACGCTCGAGGCCCGGACCGACGAGCTCGCCGAGCTGATGGTGCGCGAGATGGGGAAGCCCGTGACGTCGGCGCGCTCCGAGGTCGAGAAGTGCGCCTGGGCCTGCCGGTACTACGCCGACCACGGCGAGGAGCACCTGCAGCACGACGTCATCGAGACCGACGCGCGGACGAGCTACGTGCGCTTCGACCCGCTCGGCCCGCTGCTCGCGATCATGCCGTGGAACTTCCCGTTCTGGCAGCTGTTCCGCGCCGCCGCCCCGAGCCTGATGGCCGGCAACACGGTGGTGCTGAAGCACGCCTCGAACGTCCCGGGCTGCGCGCTCGAGATCGAGCGCGTGTTCACCGACAGCGGTGCCCCCGAGGGGTTGTTCACCACGCTCCTCGTCGGCAGCAGCGCGATCGGCGACGTCATCGGCGACGACCGCATCCGCGCCGTGACGCTCACCGGCTCGGTCGGTGCCGGCCGCAAGGTCGCGTCCCAGGCCGGCGAGGCGCTGAAGAAGTTCGTGCTCGAGCTCGGCGGCTCCGACGCCTTCCTCGTGCTCGACGACGCCGACGTCGACGCGGCGGCCGCGACGGGCGTGAAGAGCCGGCTCATCAACAACGGCGAGTCCTGCATCGCGGCCAAGCGCTTCATCGTCGTCGACGCGGTCGCCGACGCGTTCGTCGAGACGTTCCGGAAGGAGCTCGAGGCCGTGACGATCGGCGACCCGATGGACGACGGCACCGACGTCGGCCCGCTCGCGCGCGGGGACCTCCGCGACGACCTCCACGACCAGGTGCGGCGAACGGTCGACGAGGGCGCCACGCTCGTGACCGGTGGCGAGGCGCTCGACCGCGACGGCTGGTTCTACGCGCCGACGCTCCTCGACGGCGTGACCGCCGGGATGACCGCCGCCACCGAGGAGACCTTCGGCCCGGCCGCCGCCGTGATCCGGGTCGCCGACGAGGACGAGGCCGTCCGCGTCGCCAACGACAGCGAGTTCGGGCTCGGCGCGTCGATCTGGACCGAGGACCGCGACCGCGGCGAACGGGTCGCCGCGCGCATCGAGGCCGGCTGCGTGTTCGTGAACGAGCTCGTCAAGTCGGACCCGCGCGTGCCCTTCGGTGGCGTCAAGAGCTCCGGCATCGGGCGCGAGCTCGGCTCCTACGGCATCAAGGAGTTCACGAACGTCAAGACCGTCTGGGTCGAGTAGGGGGTCGCGATGTCGAGCACGGCAGCCCGCTTCCTGCGAGGGAGCCAGGGCGTCGAGCGCGCCGCCCGCGCGGGGCTGTACGGCAAGGGGTTCCTCTACGTCGTCCTGGGCCTCCTCGCCGGGCAGGTCGCGCTGCAGGGCGGCGGGGACGAGGCGTCGCAGTCCGGCGCCATCGACGCCGTCGCCGAGGGGCCCTTCGGGACCATGCTGCTGGGCGTGCTCGTCCTCGGCCTGGCGGCGTACGCGCTGTGGCGCCTGGCCCAGGTCGTCATCGGACCCGTCGGCACGTCCTCGGTGCCCGACCCGATCCTCCGCCTGTCGTTCCTGCTGCGTGCGCTGTTCTACGGCGCGCTGGCGTTCCTCGGGGCGAAGACGCTCGTCGGCAGCGGCGGTTCGTCCGGCGGGAGCGACCAGGAGCAGGAGCTGACCGCCCGCGTGCTCGGACTCCCGTTCGGCGTGCCGCTCGTCGTCGCCGTCGGCGTGGTGATCGGTGCGGTCGGGCTCTACCAGTTCAAGACGGCGCTCAGCCGGGACTTCATGGACGCGGTCCGCCCGGGCGCGATGAGCGTCGACGAGCGCCGCTGGTTCGAGCGCGCCGGCGTGGCGGGCCACCTCGCGCGTGGGGTGACCTACCTCCTCGTCGGCGGCTTCCTCGTCCGCGCCGCGCTGCAGTTCGACCCCGAGGAGGGCGTCGGCCTCGGCGCCGCGCTGTCCGAGCTCGCGAAGGCCCCACACGGGACGGTCATGCTGCTCGTCGTCGCCGGCGGGCTCGTCCTCTACGGTGGCTACTGCCTCGTGCTCGGACGCTACGCCCGCGTCGCCGAGGTCAGCTGAGGGTCAGGTCCCGGCCGGTCGGGGTCGGTCGCCGTCGGGTCAGTCGCCCTCGACCTCCTCCTGCTCGACCTGCGTGTCACCCGTCTCCTCCTCGGTGATGTCGGCGACGGTCTCGGTGCCGCAGGCGGCGACGAGCATCGCAGCGGCGGCGGTCGCGACCAGGGTCCTGGCTCTCATCATCTGTCCGGTCTCGGGGCGTGGGTCCGACCGTAGCGGCCCCGGATGGCGTCGCCGGACGTCGTCGGATCCGCGTGGGTGGAGGAGTCGGACGGTAAGCCGGATCCTGTCCCCGCAGGCGGACCTGCGGGTGGCGACCATCTATCTAGGGCGACGGTTGCCCGCCGCCTCGAGCGACCTACCTGGGATCGTGTCGAGCAGCTCGGTACGGGACCTCGCTGCCCGCCTAACGGGCGGGCCACCCATGTCCCTGCTCGGTCTTGCTCCGACTGGGGCTTGCCTGGCCGCCGCTGTCACCAGCGACGCCGGTGGGCTCTTACCCCACCGTTTCACCCTCACCTGTGCCGTCCGGAGACGGCCATCGGCGGACTGCTCTCTGTTGCGCTTTCCGCGTGTCACCACGCCTGGGAGTTACCCAGCAGCCTGCCCTGTGGAGTCCGGACTTTCCTCAGCGGTTGCCCGCTGCGGCCGCCTGTCCGACTCCTCCACCATCGAGCGTACGGCGTGGGGGGCCTGCAGTCAGTCTCTTCCGTGAGGTCGGCTGCGCCGCTGCTCAACCTGCTGCGCGTAGGGTGACGCGACCCCCCGGAGGAGTGACGCACGTGCCGTGGTACGGGATCCTGCTGGCGCTGTTCGGCGTCGGGAGCCTGCTGCTCGCCGGACGTGGGCGTCGCGACTCCGGGGAGGACACCCAGGTCGGGCTCCTCGCGATGCTGCCCGACACGGCCTGGCGGGCGTTCTTCGGTCTCGTCGGCATCGCGCTGGTCGCGCTGGGGGTGGGGACGTTCCTGTGAGCGAGGCCCCCCGCACGCGCCCCGGTCCGCGCGCCATCGCGTGGGCCGACGGTCGTGTCCTGCCGGCGTCCGAGGCGACGGTCCCGCTGACCGACGACGGCTTCCTCCGTGGCGACGCCGTCTTCGACGCGATGCTCGTCCGCCGCGGCCGCACGCACGCGCTCGACGATCACCTCGCACGGCTCCGCGCCTCCGCGAAGACCATGGGGATCCGCGTCCCGGTCCTCCGCCAGGTCATCGTCGACCTCCTCGCTGCCTGGGGCGAGCACGACGGGGCGCTGAAGCTCGTCGTCACCCGCGGCGGGGTCGTCCGCGGCCTCGTCTCGCCGGTGAGCTGGCCCGACTCGATCGCGCTCGAGACCGTCGAGATGCCCTGGGCCTCCGCGCTCGCCGGCGTCAAGACGCTGTCGTACGCCGCGAACCAGTGGGCGCTCCGTCAGGCGCGCGACGCCCACGCCGACGACGCGCTGATCGTCGACGGCGGTGTCCTGATGGAGCTCCCGACCGGGGCGTTGTGCCTCGTGCTCGACGGCCGTGTGGTCACCCCCGACCCCGGACGGCTCCCCATCCTCGACTCCGTCACGGTGCGCCAGCTCGGCGCGGTCACGGACATCGAGCGGGGCACCCCGACCGTCGCCGATCTGGACACCGCGGACGAGGTGTTCGTGGTCTCGGCGACGCGGCCGGTCCTCCCCGTCCATGCCGTCGGCGACCGCGAGTACCCGGCGCCCGGCCCCGTCACCGAGGACCTGCGCAGCCGCTTCGACGACCACATCGACGCGACCCTCGACCCCCTGCCGTAGGACACGCCGGCGCGGAACCGGTGCGGAGGCCGTGGATAGGGTGACCGCACAGGAGGTCCTCATGCCCGACGCCCCCGTGCCGACGCGCCGACCGCTCGTGATCGTCGCCAACCGGCTCCCGGTCAGCCAGGACGACGACGGCACCTGGCAGCCCTCCGCCGGCGGGCTCGTGACCGCGATGCGCCCCGTGATCGAGGAGGTCGGCGGTGCGTGGATCGGTTGGGACGGCGGCGCCACCGGCGTCCCGCCGCGGGTCGACGGGCTGAACGTCGACCTCCACCCGCTCCCCCTCAGCCGCGCGCAGGTGCAGGGCTTCTACTACGGGTTCTCGAACCGCACGCTGTGGCCGCTGTTCCACGACCTCATCCGCACACCGGTCATCGAGCGCCGCTGGTGGCGCAGCTACCAGGAGGTCAACCGGCGCTTCGCCGAGGAGGCCGCCAACCTCGACATCGACGACACGACGCCGCTGTTCTGGATCCAGGACTACCACCTGATGCTGGCGCCGGAGCTCATCCGCGCCATCCACCCGGCCAGCCCCATCGGCTTCTTCCTCCACATCCCGTTCCCGCCGCCGGAGCTGTTCGCGCGGCTGCCGTGGCGCAAGGAGCTCCTGCGCGGCCTCCTCGCCGCCGACGCGGTCGGCTTCCACACGGCGCGGTACTGCGACAACTTCCGCCGTTCGTGTGCCCGGGTCATCTCCGGCGTCGAGCTCGACGGCGACGACATCATCCTCCCCGAGGGTCGCCGGGTCCGGACCGGCGCCCACCCGATCTCGATCGACGCCGGCGAGTTCTCCGACCTCGCGACCGATCCCGAGACCGAGCGCGAGCTCGCCGAGCTGCGCGAACAGTTCGCCGGCCGGCACGTCTTCCTCGGCGTCGACCGGCTCGACTACACGAAGGGGATCCGCCACCGGCTCGAGGCCATCGAGCTGCTGCTCGAGCGGAACCCCGCGCTACGCGAGAAGTTCGCGTTCATCCAGGTGGCCGTCCCGAGCCGCGACGACGTCAAGGAGTACCGCGACCTCCGCACCAGCGTCGAGACCGAGGT
>JAHWKB010000133.1 GCA_019348115.1 Actinomycetota bacterium
CACCTCCGAACCCCGCGGGATCATCCCCCGCACCGCCACCACCCGACGAAGAACCAGCTGACCCACCACCCCACCGAGCCGGTGGGGGGCGCCAGCCTGACCACCGGCGCGTGCGACCGGGCGCCGGCCACCTGGGTTCGGGAGCGCGACCCAGACGCTAGCCTCGCGTCATGGACTGGAACCGCTACGACGCCGGCGCCTGCTCCGTCTCCCGGACGGTGGGCATCCTCGGCGACCGCTGGACCGTGCTCGTGCTGCGCGAGGTGTTCAACGGCGTCCGCCGGTTCGGCGAGATCCAGGAGCACCTCGGCGTGTCGAAGAGCGTGCTCACCCAGCGGCTCCAGCAGCTCGTCGACGACGGCGTCCTCGAGCGGCAGCCGTACCAGGAGCCGGGCGACCGGGCGCGTCACGAGTACCGCCTCACCGATCGCGGGCGCGACCTCCGGCCGGTCCTCGTCGCCATGATGGACTTCGGCGACCGCCACCTCTCCGGCGGCGAGCCGCCGGTTCGTCTGCTGCACCGCGACTGCGGCCAGCAGGTCCACGCCCAGCTCGTGTGCGACTGCGGCCACCGGGTGGAGACGGGGCGCGAGGTCGCGATCGCCCCGGGCCCGGGGGCCGAGCCGCTCGCCGGCTAGGACCCCGGCTCGTCCAGCGACCCGAGCACGTCCTCGTGCACCTCGAGGTCGCCGGCGCCGTGCAGCACCATCCGGACCAACCGCACCGAGCGCAGCGACGGGGCGACGTCCCTGATCGTGGCGAGCGCCACCTCCGTGGCCGGCCGCAGCGGGTAGCCGAACGCGCCCGTCGAGATGGCCGGGAAGGCGACCGAGGTCAGGTCGTGCTCGTCGGCGAGCTCGAGCGCCCGGCGGTAGCAGCTCGCGAGGAGCTCGTCGGCCGGCTCGTCGCGTCCGTGGACCGGACCCAGCGCGTGCAGGACGTGCGCGTTGGGGAGGCCGTGGCCCCCGGTGAGGACCACCTCGCCCGGTGCGATGGGACCCAGCGGGACCGCCTCTTCCGCCAGCCCCGGCCCGGCGGCACGGTGGATCGCGCCCGCGACGCCCCCTCCGGTGCGGAGCTCGGCGTTGGCCGCGTTGACGACCGCGTCGACGTCCGGCTGGGCGGTGATGTCGCCCTGGACCAACTCGACCGTGACCTCACCGAACGTCCGTCGCACCACCCGCTCCTCTCCGTCACCACCCCAGGGTAGGACCGCTCACGCGATGCCGGCGAGGGCGTGCTCCACTGGCTCGTAGGGAAGACCCGTCACGTCGGCGAGGGCGTTCATCATCCGGTGCCCGTCGGCCTCGACCGAGCCGGTCGTCCTCAGGGGGTCGCCCCAGCGGACCGTCACGCGCCGGCGGGCCCACGGGCGCCAGCGGCGGAGGTCGGGCCCGGCGAGGTCGTCCTCCCAGCGGATCGCGAGCGGCTGGATGGGCACGCCGGCGGCGTGCGCCATCCGGACCGCGCCGGACCGCGGCGCACGGAGCGCCGGCGCCTGGTGCGAGCCGCCCTCCGGCGCCAGCCAGATCCGTCCGCCCGCCCGGAGGTGGTCCGCTGCCTGCTCGTAGGCGGGGCGGGGGTCGCGGCCCGTGCCGGCGGTGGTCACGACCGACCCACCGGCCCAGATCACGAAGCGTGCGCCCGGGTTCCGCTGCCATCGGGCGACCGGACGCAGGCTGCGGTCGGCGGCGACCGCGACGGGCCCGTCGAGGACGTGCGGGTGGTTCGAGACGACGACGCACGGCCCGTCGACCCGCCGGTCGGCACCCTCGACGCGGACCTCGACGACGGCACGGAGGAGGAGCCCGATGGACTCGCGGACGACGAGGCGGACGAGCGTCCCCGGGGTGCCGACCGTGACCGCCGCGGCCAGCACGGGCAGGAGGGCGAGGAGTGCGAGCGCGGTCGACAGCGACAGCAGCGAGGCCAGCGCCGGCGCGCCGACGACCGCGACCCCGGTGGCGACCTTGAGGATGGCGAAGGCACGCGCGAACTGCGACGGATCCGTCGCCTCGTGCTGGAGCCGGTTCTGCAGGGCCAGGTAGGCGGCGCCGGCGCCGGCCCCCAGGAGCGTGAGGCCGACCTGCCAGCGTCCGCCCGCCGCGACGGCGGTGCCGAGCGCGGCGACGCAGAGCGGGACGGCGGCGGGCAGCGACGGCCGGAGGTTGGCGGCGGCGAACCCCGCGGCTCCGCCGGCGATCACGAAGGCGTACAGCGAGCCGGTGGCGGCGCGGTCGCCGACCCACAGCTCGGCGAGTCCGGGAGCGACGGCGAAGAGCCCGACCGCCGGCATCAGGCCGAGGGCCGCCGCAGCGACGGTCCGCCACGGCGTGCCGGCGGACGCGCCGGTCGTCGACGACGGGACCGTGGCGACGGCGTCCCGCACGTCGGTGGGAACACCGCCGGCGGCGCGCGTCGGCCGACCGAGGGCGTAGGCCAGGGTGAGTGCCCCGTACCCGACGAGCGCGGACCCGAACGCCAGCGCCGGCGAGGTCGCGGCCACGAGCAGCGCACCGAGCGGCAGGGAGCCGTACGACAGCACGGCCGTCGCGGTGTTGACGGGCGTGAACACGGCGCGTGGCACGTGGCGGGAGATGAGCGACTCGCGGGCGGCGGCCAGCATCGCGGCGCCGTACTCGAAGCCGATCACGCCGGCGAGGGCGAGCGGGACCGAGCGGGTGGCCGCGGCCAGCGCCACGGTCGCGACCGCGCCGACACGCAGCGCCTCGTGGCGGAGGAGGCAGGTGTCGAGGTCGCCGCGGTCGGCGCGGCGTGCCGCCAGCGGGGCGAACGCGACCCCCGGGAGGAGCCGCGCGACGATGACCGCGGCGACGGCCCACGGACCGCCTCCGAGGAGGACGTCGACGGTCGCCACCATGGCGGCGAAGAGGGTCCAGTCGGCGAGCGAGCCGACGGCGGCGGTGCCGACGACGAAGCGTGCGGTGCGGTGGCGGATGAGCGTGGTCACGGGGTTCTCCTTCGTTGATCTGATGGTCGACGAAGGCCGTCTCCCTGCCATCGGGGATGACCCCTACACGCGGAAGGACCCGGCGCGGCGGCCGGGTCCTTCGATCTGGCGGGGACGTGCTCACTCGGGGACGGTCCCCGACTCCTCCTCGCCGCGTCGGCGCATGGCGTGGAACGCCCAGCCGAGGAGCGCGACGCCACCGCAGAAGACGAGGAGCGTCACGAGTGCCTTGCCGGAGAACAGCGCCGCCAGGACGCGCACACCGGCGGCGAGCGCCCCGACCGAGCCCATGACCACCAGCGACGCGGACTCGCTGACCATGCCGTAGACGAGGAACCCGAGGACGACGGCGAGGGCCGCGACGGCGCCGACCTGGGAGGGGAGGACGTTGAGCTCGAGGGCCGCGTAGCCCACGAGCACGCCGGCCGTGGTGTGGGCCGCGTGGCGGACGCGCCCCTCGAGCTGGCGTCCCACGGCGAGCAGCGCGATGCCGACGACGAGGTGGCCGAGGCCGGTGAGCAGGAACGCGTCGGTGGTCAGCGTTGGATCCATGAACCCGACGAGCGGCGACCACAGGAGCTCGGCCATGCCGGCGTCGAAGCGGTCGTGCACGGACGTGCCGACCGGGCCGGCCGTGTAGAGCCCGGCCGCGACGGCGGCCGCGAGCTGGGTGAGGGAGCGACGGTCCTGGGCCCACATCGCGAGGGCGTGGGCCAGCGCCGCGAGGCCGCCGGCCGCGACGGTCAGCCGTCCCCAGCCCGGGAACGCCGTCGACGCCGCGAGCGTGACGGATCCGGCGACGCACACGGTCGCCGCCGCCCACGACAGGCCGACGACGTAGTCACGGGCGACCGACGCGAGGTCGCGCGAGCGCGCCCACAGCCCGGCCGCGGTCAGCCCCGCGGCCGTGAGGCCGAGGATCATCGCCTTCGGGTACTGCCCGAGCTCCTCCCAGGTGGACGACAGGAACCCGGCGACGGCGAGGAGCACGAGGCTCGCGCCGACGGTGGCGACGACCTCGGGGAGACGCTCGCGCCACGGGGTCCGGGACGGGCGCGCGCCGGCGGAGAACGCCCGCTCGCCCGACGGGGCGGCGGTCCCCGGCTCGGGCGGGGGGAGGTGCGGCGAGGTGGGTGTGGACGTGGGCGTGGACGGTTCCATGAGGGCTCCTTCGGGTCGGGAGGTGCGTGGCCTCACCGTCCCCGGAGCCGGGACCGGTCGCGTCGGGGATGACCCCTAGGTGGACGAGCCGGGATCGAACCCGTGGTCGATGGCCCAGCGCGTCGCCTCGTGGCGGTTGGTGACCTGGAGCTTGCGGAGCACGTTGCGGACGTGGGCCTCGACGGTCTTGGTCGAGACCTCGAGGCGGGTCGCGATGCGCTTGTAGGGGTGGCCGAGCGCGAGCTCGCGGAGGATCTCGCGCTCCCGGTCGGTCAGGCTCTCCCACTCGGCGTCCTGCACGCGGGCGCCCTCGAGGTCGAGATCGAGGAGGTGGCCGGCGAGCTCGGCGGAGAACACCGGCTCGCCCGCCGCGGTCGCCCGGACGGCGTCGGCGATGACCGCGACCGGCTCGGTCTTGAGGAGGTAGCCGGTCGCGCCGGCGGTGACGGTCGCCACCACGTCGGCGCGGTCGTCCGAGGCCGAGATCGCGAGGGTCGGCGGCACGTCGGCGCCCTCCTCGGCCAGGCGCTGCAGGACCCGCGCCCCGCCCCCGCCGGGGAGCCGCACGTCGAGCAGGACGACGTCGGGCCGGTGCTCGCGGATCGCGGCGACCGCGCTCGCGACGTCCGCGCCCTCGCCCACCGTCGTGATGCGGTGGGGGGCGAGGGCCGACGCGAGGCCGTGCCGCGTGACCTCGTGGTCGTCGACGACGACGATCCGCACGGGCGGACGGACGGCGGCGGCGCGCTGCCCGGGCTCAGGCATCGGAGGGCTCCCGGTCGGTGGTGGGCAGGCGCAGGACCCATTCGGTCCCGTCGCCGTCGGAGGTGACGGCCGCGCTCCCGCCGGCGCGGTCGAGCCGACCGACGATGCTGTTGGCGACGCCGAGCTTGTCGTCCGGCACCGCACCGGGGACGAACCCGCCGCCGCGGTCCGCGACCGTGACCCTGATGCCGTCCCCGTCGTTCTCGGCGAGGACGCGGACCGGCGAGCCGGTGTGCTTCACGGCGTTCCGCACGGCCTCGGTCGCGGCGGCGACGAGGAGCAGGTGACGGTCGTCGGGCGTCCGGACGTCCGCGCCGACCGTCGAGACCGTGACGTGGCGGCCGGCGGCGACGGTGGTCACGGCGGCGTCGAGCCGCTCCCAGAGGGTCCCCCGCTCGGCACGCGCGCGCAGGTGCAGGCGCAGCTCGGCCGACGCCTGCGATGCGAGCTCGCGCATCTCGGCGGCGTCGTCGCGGCGCCCGATCTCGGCCAGGGTCTGCAGCACCGAGTCGTGGAGCCGGGCCGCCGACTCCGACCGCTCCGCCTCGACGGCGCGCTCGCGCTCCGACGCGGCGAGCGCGGCCGCGAGCCGGGACCGGTCCGCGACCCCCTCGGCGACGGTCCGGAAGAGCCACCACATCGCGACGCCGGCGAACGAGAACATCAGCACGGTCCCGACCGACCAGCCGAACGACCATCCCTCGCCGAGCGCCCCGCGGGACAGCGCCGCGAGCGAGAGGACGGCCACCACCAGCGCCAGCAGCCACCGCGCCCCCTGCACGGCCGCGGCCGCGAGGACGAGCATGGCCGCACCACCGGTCACCGACCAGCCGTTGGTGCCGGCGAGCGGGCCGAGGAGCTCCGCGAACGTCGCGACGAGCAACCAGCCGGCGACGAGCGCGCGCGAGCGCACCCCGGGGTGCTGGCTCACGACGGCCCAGACGCCGATGACCGCGATCCCGATCCAGAGCCGGTCCGGGTGGGCGACCGGCGAGCGTTCGGGCGGGACGGAGAGGGCCAGCAGGAGGGACCACACCGCCGCCACGAGCCCGAACCGTCGGACGAACCGGAGCGCGTCGCTCGCGAGACGGTGCTCGGGTGGGACAGGGACCGGTGGGGAGGTCACGCGCGGGCCAGACGGTCGTCGGGCTCGTAGTGTGCCGCCGCCGGCCCGGGAGCCGGAGGAGCGGCGTCGAGGAGGGGGCCGTGATCGATCGGGAGCGGTTGCGGGTGGGGCCGGGGACCGCGCCCGACCTGGCGGGGCGCGACCCGGCGGACCGGCTCGGGCTCGGGGACGACGAGACCGCCCGGGAGCTCGTCCGCGAGCTCCAGCACGAGCTGGTGCAGCTGCAGTACCGGCTCGAGGCCGAGAGCGAGCGGGCCGTCCTGCTCGTCCTCCAGGCGATGCCGGCGGCGGGCAAGGACGAGACCATCCG
>JAHWKB010000402.1 GCA_019348115.1 Actinomycetota bacterium
AGGTGCAGGAGCGACGAGTAGCCGGTGCCGAAGTCGTCGAGGCTGAACTCGACGCCGAGGTCCTGCAGCGCCCGCAGGGTCTGCGCGAAGCGCTCGAAGTCGGCGACGAGCGCGTGCTCGGTGATCTCGAGGCGCAGCGCCGACGGGGGCAGCCCGCGCTGGGACAGCCCGGTGATCACCGCGCCGGCGAAGCCGGTGTCGACGAGGTCGTCCGCGGAGACGTTGATGGCGACGGGGACACGGAGACCCTCGCGCCACCACGCCGACGCCTGGTCCAGCGCGGAGGTCAGCACCGCATCGGTCAGGGCCGGGAGGAGCCCCGCACGCTCCGCGAGCGGGAGGAGCTGGTCCGGCATGACGAGCTCGTCGTCGGAACGGCGCCAGCGGACGAGCGCCTCGACCCCACAGGGCGAGCCGCCCCGGGCGACGATCGGCTGGTAGTGCAGCTCGAGCTCGCCGCGCTCGATGCCGCGGCGGAGCTCGCCGACCTGCGCGAGCCGTGTGGCCGAGTTCGGGTCGAGGTCGGCCGCGTACACCGCGACGCCCGAGCGGTTGGCCTTGGCGTGGTACATCGCGACGTCCGCGGCGCGCATGAGCTGCTCGGGGCCGATCGCGAGCGGGCTCTGGAGCGCGATGCCGATGCTCGCGTCGAGGTCGAGCAGGAGCTCCTGGAGCTGGAAGGGCCGCAGGATCGCCGTGCGGATGCGCTCCGCGACGACGACCGCAGCGTCCGCGTCCACCACGGCGGGCAGCAGCACGGCGAACTCGTCGCCACCGAGGCGAGCCACCGTGTCCCCGGGCCGAACGACCTCCTCGATGCGATGCGCGACCAGCCGGAGCAGGTGGTCGCCGGCCTGGTGCCCGAGGGTGTCGTTGACCTCCTTGAACCGGTCGAGGTCGATGAACAGCAGCGCCGTGGTGCGGTCGCCACGTCGCTCGGCCGTCGCCATGACCTCGGTCATGCGGTCGTGCAGGAGCTTGCGGTTGGGCAGCGACGTGAGGCTGTCGTGGTGCGCCTGGTGTTCCTTCTCGATCGAGATCGACGCCGTCTTGTAGACGGTGAAGATCGGGAGGACCAGCAGGGGCACGAACAGCCAGCTGTGCAGCGCCACGATCGCGATGAGGGGTGAGAGCCCCAGCACCGCCAGCGTCGTGAGCACGTAGAAGCCGAGGTCCTCGGCGAACACGTCCCGGAAGGACGGCCCGTCCGGTCGCGACCGGACCCCGGCGACCAGCGCGTCGTTGACGACGAACCACACCAGCCAGGTGAGGACCAGCACCGGGAGATCCCGAGGTTCGAAGGCCGTCAGGGGGGCGTCGACGGACGGGGTGAGCCCGAACGCCACCATCACGCCCCAGGCTGCGAGGATCGACAGGACGTACTGGCCGGCGTTGAACGGCAGGCGCCAGTCGGTCTTGCCCTTCGAGACCTCGCCGACGACCGCCGCGACGGCCTGGACGATCACCGCGGGCCAGATGCCCCACAGGTAGAGGATGGCGAACACGAACGCCTGCGAGGTGACGACGCCCTGCGGATCGATGTTCCCCGCCGTCAGGACCGGGCGCAGCTCGCCGATGACGAGCAAGGCCGCGATCAGGAGGAAGGCGGGACCCAGTCCGGGCAGCACGGTCGGCGGGGCCTGGAGGACCGCGTAGCCGAACACCGCGGTGCCACCCCACACGGCGAGGTTCCACGTCGCGCTGTACAGCGTCGGCGCGACGAGCGGCGGTCGGAGCTGGCGGTCCACGATCCTCCGGGGGGCAGGCAGGGTCCCCGTTCCCCTGTCGGCCCGGGAGAGCCCCGTCTGAAGGACGCGAGCCGGTTCCGGGCGAGTCCTACAGCCGCGACCATCCGCGCCGACGATGACTCCAGGGGTTGGCGGGGGGGGGTCGGCTGCGGCAGATGAGGGAACGCGTGGGGATCGAACAACGCACGGTCAGGGGAGTGGCGCTGGCGCTGCTCCTCGTCACGGTCGTGTCCGCCGTCCTGTGGCTGCGTGACGGCGCCGAGCGCGAGCGCACGGAGCGCGTGGACGGCTTCATCGCGCAGGTCGAGGCCTCCGCGGCCTACACCGCCGGCTACACGGCCCGGCAGGGCGTGTCCTGGATCCGCCGGGCGGCGGCGTCGCTCGGTCCCGACCCGTCGGAGGC
>JAHWKB010000403.1 GCA_019348115.1 Actinomycetota bacterium
CCCTGCCCGGACCCCGAGCCCTGTCCCTGTCCCTGCCCGGACCCCGAGCCCTGGCCCTGTCCTTGGCCCTGTCCTTGGCCCTGTCCTTGTCCCTGGCCCTGTCCTTGCACCTGGCCCTGTCCTTGCCCCTGGGCCTGGCCCTGCTGGGCGTCGCGGAGCTGGGACAGCCCGTCGCTGACCGCGCCCTCGGCGGCGCCGACGGCCGCCTGGCCCTGGAGGTTGGACAGCGCGTTGGCGACCGCGCCCGACGCGGCGCTCATCGCCCGGCCGGCGGCGCCCGGGTCGCCGCTCGCGAGGGCGTCGGCGGCCTGGCGGAGCGCATCGGCGAGCTCGGGCTGCCCCCCGGCGAGCGCGTCGGCGAGCTCGCGGAGGCGCTCCTCCATCGCGACCTGCTCCTCCGCGCTGAGCGCGCCGGCCTCGAGCCGCGCCGCGAGGTCGTCCATCTGGGACCGCACGGTCGAACCCGACCCGATCGGGCGCTGCCCGAGCTCCTGCTGCAGCCCCGCGAGCGCGGTCCGCTGCGAGGCGAGGTCGTCGTCGAGCTCGCGGGCCAGCGCCGCGCGTGCCTCCGCGAGCGCCTCCAGCGCCTCGTCGAGGCTCGCGTCGTCGAGCTCGGCCGCGAGCTCCTCGAGCCGCTCCGCCAGCGCCTCGCGCTGCGGGTCGCCCGGGACGCCGAGCTCCTCGGCGGTCTCGCGGAGGTCCTCCGCGACCTCCTCGACCTGCTGCTGCTCGAGCTGCCGCTGGGCGCGGACCTCGTCCTGCGGGTTCGGAACGAACGCGAGGCCGGCCGCGGCGAGGACGGCGGCGAGCCCGACGGCGAGGATCCGCCGCGGCACGTTCGGGCCGGACGGGAAGCGGTGCACGCCCTTCGCCGACGCCTCGGCGTCGGCGACCTGCCGGGCGTCGAGCTCGGAGAGGTGCCCGCGGCCCGCCAGCTCGACCGCCGTCGAGTAGCGGTCCCGGGCGGCGAGCCAGCGGTCGGCCGCCCACGCGGCCCACGCCGGGCGGATACGGACGGCGGCCGCGACCGCGACGGTCGTGACGACGGCGACGGCGAGGCCGACCCGCACCGCGAGGTCGAGGTCGGGGAGGAGCACGACGCGGGACACGAGGTCCCACGCGATCGCCGCCCCGCCGGCGACGGCCAGGGCAGGGCCGAGCGTCGCCAGCGCCCGGTTCGCGCGCATGCGACGCCGGGCCCGGGTCACGAGCCGGTCGAGGTGCGGGGTCGCCGGCGCCGGCACGCCCGCAGGGGCCTCGGGCGTGGGCTGGTCGAGGAGGGTCGGGCTCACGGCGATCCCTCCGGCGGCGGGGCGTCGACGGACGGCTGCGCGCCGGCGACCGGGGGGCCGCTCGGCGGCGGCAGGTCGGACGCGCCGGGTGCGCCGGCACCGGGGCCCACGCCGGCGAGCGGGCGGTCGGGCTCGCCCTCGCCCCTGCGCCGGCGTTGCCTGGGGCCGGCCTCGGGCCGCACCCGCCGGGCCGCCAGCAGGAACCCCAGCGCCCCGAACAGGACGTGGACCCCCATGGTGATGAGCCACACCGGCTCGCGCTCGACGCGCGGGGCGTCCGGCCCGCCGATGACGTCGCCCCCCCGGATGACGAGCTGCTGCTCGGCGACCATCTCGGGGCCGAAGCCGGGCTCGATCATCGGTTCGGCGATGAGCTCGCCGCCGAGGTGCGGGTTCGGGAGCGCGGCCCCGAACGCCGTCAGCACGCTCGGGAGCTCCCCGCCCATCCCCATGCCGCTGTTCGCCCGGACGGCGTCGGCGAGCCCGTAGAACGGGTTGGCGTAGAGCGCGACCGGCCGGCTGCTCTCGTCGAACTGGAACTCCTTGACGGCGGACTCGACGAGCGCCGCGAACAGCGTCCCGAGCATGAGCGTGAGCACGAGCCCGTAGGTCAGCACGACCGACGCCGTCGTCTTGCGGGTCAGCGACGAGATGCCGAGCGAGACCGCGGCGACCGACACGGCCACGACGACCAGGGTCACGAGCCCGCGGAGGAGGTCGCCGAGCGACACGCCGCCGAGGAAGAACGCGATCGCCCCGATCGGCACCGCCGCGACCACGAGCAGCAGCAGCCACGCCACCGACGCGCCGAGCTTGCCCGCCACGATCTGGGCGGGGCGCACGAGCGTGATCTGCAG
>JAHWKB010000404.1 GCA_019348115.1 Actinomycetota bacterium
CGAGCATCCGGACCTCGTCGACGATGTCGCCGATGCGGCGCGAGACCTCGGGGCCACGCAACGCCGGCACGATGCAGAACGTGCACGAGTTGTTGCAGCCGACGCTGATCGACACCCATGCGTGGTGACGGACCTCGCGCTTGGCGGGGAGCGCCGACGGGAACGTCTCGAGCTGCTCGACGAGCTCGACGACCGGGATGGTCTGGCTGTCGGCCTGCGCGAGGAGGCTGGGGAGGTTCGCGAGGTTGTGGGTGCCGTAGACGACGTCGACCCAGGGGGCGCGCTCGACGATGGTGCCGCCGTCCTTCTGCGCGAGGCAGCCACCGACGGCGATCGTGAGGTCCGCGCCGGCAGCGCGGCGTGCGTCCTTCAGCGACTTGAGGTGCCCGAGGGTGCCGTAGAGCTTGTTGTCGGCGTTCTCCCGGACGGCGCAGGTGTTGAGGAGGACGAGGTCGGCCTCGTCGTCGCTCCCGGCGGGGCGGTAGCCGAGGGTCTCGAGCATGCCGGCGGCACGACCGGAGTCGTGGTCGTTCATCTGGCACCCGAAGGTGCGGATGACGTAGGTGCGGGGCATGCGGAAGCTCGCTGGCGGAGGAGGGAGAACGGGCGACGCCGCCCGAGGTGGGCGGCGTCGTCAAGGGTACGGCGGGTTCAGCCCTGAGGCAGTTCCGACGGCAGCGCGTGGCTCGGGTCGGTGGTCATGCGCTTGCGGTTCTCGTGGTGCTCGGGGAACTCCTCGTCCACCGCCGTCCCGCGTCCGGTGGCGACGAGGAAGACCGCGATGAGCCCGATCAGTGCCGCGGAGACCGGGTCGCCGGGGACGACGACGAAGAACACGAGTGTCGCGGCGAGCGCGGCGTAGCCGAACAGCGCGCGGACGGCGGAGCGGCCGACGAACAGCGCGGCGATGACGACGAGCGCCGGGACGCCGACGATGAGCCAGGACTGCAGGATGTTCACGTCTTCCTCCGGTGGGCCGTCCGGCGGCCAAGGCTAGCCGCGGGCGGTGCCGCTCCCCAGCCCGTCGCGGATGCGGCGGAGGAGGTCGGGGAGCTCGCCCGGGTCGCTCGCGAGGTGGTCGGCGCCGGCCGCGACGAGCTCGTCCTCGCTGCCGCTCCCCCACGTGACCCCGACCGTGACCGCCCCGTTCGCCTGCCCGGCGACGATGTCGCCGGCGCGGTCGCCGATCATGACCACGGCGTCGCCGAGGCCCCAGCGGTCGAGCGCCCGCGCGAGGGTCTCGGTCTTCTCCTCCTCGGTGGCCGAGAGCGCGGGCCCCTCGACGAACGCGACCTGCTTCCGCAGCCCCACCGCGTCGATGACCGGCACGGCGAAGTGGAGCGGCTTGGTCGTCACGACCCCGACGTAGGCCCACGCGTCGAGCGCGACCAGCGCCTCACGGATCCCGGGGACGCGGGTGGTGAGCCGGATCGAGCTGTGGCTGTAGTGACGGCGGAAGGTGGCGTAGATGCGGTCGACGTCGTCGGGGTCGCCGAGGAGGTCGTCGACGAGCTGGACCAGCGTGGACCGGAACGGCGGGCCGATGAGCCCCGCCACGGCCTCGGCCGGGAGCGTGGGCAGGTCGACGTCGTAGAGCGCCTCGTTCAGCGCCTCGGTGATCGCGGCCCGCGAGTCGACGAGGCAGCCGTCGAGGTCGAAGCAGACCGTGACCACCGGGCCGTCGGCGATGGCATGCGCGACCTCGTTGACGCTCGTCACCCGCACGTTGGGCGGGAGGTCGTCGGGGAGGAGGTCGCTCATGGGCGGGGAGGGTACGTCGCCGCCTCCTCGTGGGCCCCGCCGGCCCGTCCACGGGGGCCGGTCAGCGCTGCGGTCAGCGCTCGGCGGTGCGGCGGACCTCACGGTCGGCGTAGACGACCTCGCGCGCGACCTTCCGCGCGAGCCCCTCGTGGTAGCCGCGGCGGGCGAGGTGGCCGACGAGCCGCCGGAACGCGGTCTCGTCCTCGAGCCCGGCGAGGCTGCGCGCCTTGTCGCGTGCGGCGTCGAACGCCTGCGCCTCCCGGTCCTGGGACTCGAGTGGTGCCACGACCCGGGCGATGAGATCGTCCGCGAAGCCGCGCGTGCGCAGGTCCTGGGTGATCCGGAACGGGGCGTGGCCCTTGCGCCGGCGCTCCTC
>JAHWKB010000134.1 GCA_019348115.1 Actinomycetota bacterium
TCATCTGGGTCATGTCCGGGCCCTGGACGCGGATCTTGGCGTACTCGAGCGCGTTCAGGTAGCCGGTGGACAGCGTCGCCATGGCCTTGGTGCCCACCATCATCCGGGCGTACTCGATGACCTGGAACATCTGCGCGATGCCGTCGTGGACGTTCCCCGCGAGGTAGCCGACGCACGGCGCCTTGTCGCCCATCGTGAGCTCGCACGTGGCCGAGCCCTTGATGCCCATCTTCTTCTCGATGTTGCTGACGCGGACCCCGTTCCGCTCGCCCAGCGACCCGTCCTCGTTCACGAGGAACTTCGGGACGATGAAGAGCGACAGGCCCTTGGTGCCCGCCGCGGCCCCCTCGGGGCGCGCGAGCACGAGGTGGACCGTGTTCTCGTGGCCCTGGTAGTCCGCCGAGGTGATGAACCGCTTGATGCCCTCGATGTGGTAGATCGAGCCGAGGTCGTCCGGGCCGTTCTCCTCGACCTTGACGGCCTTCGTCACGCCGGCACCGACGTCCGAGCCGGCGTCCGGCTCGGTCAGGACCATGGTCCCGCCCCACTGCCTCTCGACCATGGGCTCGGCGTAGCGGGTCTTCTGGCCCTCGGTCCCGATGCGGTCGATGATCATCGACATGAGCGCGCCGATGGGCCACAGCGACGCGGTCGCGTGCCCGCCGGAGAAGAGCTCGGTGGTGGCCCAGCGGACCGACGGGGGCGCGCCGAAGCCGCCGAGGTGTGCGGGGAGCGGCAGGGTGTGCCAGCCGGCCTCGTAGAAGGCCTGGAGCGCCTGGTGGAGCGAGTCCGGGACGGTGATGTCGCCCTCGGGGGACAGCTCGAGCGGCGTCCGGTCGGTGTCGGCGAAGGACTCGGCCCAGATCGAGTCCGTGGCGAAGCGGTCGACCTCACGCAGCACCATCCGGGCGGTGTCGGGGTCCATGGCCGCGAACGGACCGTCGGTGCCGAGGTACTCCTGCGCGCCGAAGACCTCGAAGAGGTTGAACTCGATGTCGCGGAGGTTGCTCTTGTAGTGGCTCACAGCGTCGTCCTGGTCGGGGGAGAGGAGGCCGCGCCCGGGCATCTGAGCGAGATCGTCTTCGACGCTGCTCGACAGACTTGGAGCGGACGCTTCATCTTGTAGTATCCACTCCAGGTAACGCAAGTCGAGCGCGGGAGTGACGGACGTTGGGGCGGTACCGGGTGGGGCTCGAGACACGGGAGCGGATCCTCACCGCGACCCGTGAGCTCCTCGGCGAGGTGGGCATCGAGGGGGTCACCCTCAAGGCCATCACCGACCGCGCCGGCGTCGGCGCCGGCAGCTTCTACAACCTGTTCGAGACCAAGGAGCAGGCGGTCCTCGAGGTCGTGCGCGAGGCCATCGGCGCCGTCGATCCGGACCCCTCGGGGGTGGGCCGCGAGTCGCTCGCCGACCTCGTCGAGGCGTTCGTCCGGTTCATCACCGGTGAGGCCTCGGGCATCGCGCGCATCTACCTCCAGCTCGCGGCCTCGGGGCTGACCGACGAGCGGATGGCACGCCGGGTGCTCCGCAGCCACCGGCGGCGCGTCGAGCGCTTCCGCGACGCGCTCCTGCGCGAGCAGCCGGGCATCGGGGCCGGCGAGGCCGAGGCACGGGCCGAGGCGATCCTCGCCGCGCTGACCGGCTTCGCCATCACCTGGTTCATCGACCCGCGGTTCGACTTCGCCCTGCACGCGGCCCGCCTCCTCCAGCCGGTCGGGGTGGCGTCCGGCGGCAGCGAGTAACGTCGCCCCCGTGCGCACCGACGACGACCCCTTCCCGGATCCCCGCCGGCGCCACCGGCGTGCGGAGCCCCGGTGAACGTCGCGCTCTCCCTCGCGCTCGTCGCCGCCCTCATCGCCGCGAACGGGTTCTTCGTCGCGGCCGAGTTCGCGCTCGTCGCGACCAAGCGCGGGATCATCGAGGAGCTCGCCGAGACCGGCGACCGGCGTGCCCGCAACGTCCTGCGGGAGCTGTCGAACCTGTCGTTCGTGCTGTCGGCGGCGCAGTTCGGCATCACCGCGACCTCGCTCGTCGTCGGGTTCCTCGCCGAGGACGCCGTCGGCGGGGCGCTCCGCCCGCTCGTGGCCGCGCTCGGCCTCCCGACGGGCACGGCGACGGGCATCACGCTCGGCGGCGCCTTCCTGCTGTCCACCATCCTGCAGATGCTGTTCGGCGAGCTCGCGCCGAAGAACCTCGCCATCTCCAGGCCCGAGCCGGTGGCGCTCCGCCTCGCTGGCGGCATGCGCGCGTTCGGCGTGGTGTTCGGCCCCGTCATCCGCGTCTTCGACCGCTCCGCCGCGTGGGTGTCGCAGCGCGTGTTCGGCATCGAGCACACCGAGGAGCTCCTCGGTGGCCACTCGCTCGACGAGCTGTCCCGGATCATCTCCGCCTCCGGCGAGGAGGGGTCGCTGTCGAAGGAGCAGGCCCTCCTGCTGCGGCGCGCCGTCGAGCTCGGCGACCGCCGGGTCAGCGAGGTGATGGTCCCGCGACCGGACGTCACCTGGATCGCGGCCGACGCCACCCTCGAGGACCTCCGCGAGCTGTCGCGCACCACCGGGCACTCTCGGTTCCCGATCCGCGGGACCGACGACGACGAGGTGCTCGGGAGCATCCACATCAAGGACCTGCTCCAGGTGCCGGCGGAGGCGCGTGCGACGACGCGGGTGGCCGACCTCGCCGTCGACTCGCTCGTGGTCCCCGAGTCCCACCTGCTGCGTCGGCTCCTGTCCCAGTTCCGCCGGGAGCACCGCACGTTCGCCATCGTGGTCGACGAGTACGGCCAGATCGCCGGGATCGTGACCGTCGAGGACATCCTCGAGGAGCTCGTCGGCGAGATCGAGGACGAGTTCGACCGCGAGGTGGCCCGGGTGCGCCGCGTCGGCGCGGGCCGCTTCGTCGTCCAGGGGACGCTCCGCGCCGACCGCATCGACGAGCTCACGGGCGTCGAGCTCCCCGACGGCGAGTACGAGACCGTGGCCGGCTTCGTCATCGACCGCCTCGGCCACATCCCCGAGGTCGGCGAGACGGTCGAGCACGGCGGCTGGGAGTTCGTCGTCGACCGGCTCGAGGGCGTCCGCGTCGCCGAGCTGCGCCTGCGCCGCCTGCCCGAGGAGGGGACGCCGTGAACGCCACCCTCCTCGCCGCCGAGGCCGGCGGTCACGGCACCTTCTCGGTGGCGGCCCTCCTGTTCGGGCTGTTCCTCCTCATCGCCAACGGCTTCTTCGTCGCCGCCGAGATCGCGCTCCTCGCCGCACGCCGCGCCCGCATCGAGGAGCGCGCCGAGGAGGGCGACCCGCGCGCCCGCATCGCCCTCGAGGCGCTGCAGGAGCTGTCCATCACGTTCTCCGGTGCCCAGCTCGGCATCACGATGGCGTCGCTGGGGCTCGGTGCCGTCGCCGAGCCGGCCGTCGCCGCGCTGTTCGAGGGCTGGCTGTCGGCCACCCCGCTGTCGCCGGGGGCACGGGGCGGCCTCGCGTTCGCGCTGGCCCTGTCGCTCGTGGTCTTCCTGCACATGGTCGTCGGCGAGATGGCCCCGAAGAACCTCGCGCTCGCGAAGGCCGAGGACGTCTCGCTGCGCCTGGCACGATCGTTCCGGGCCTTCGTGTTCCTCCTCCGCCCGCTGATCGTCGTCCTGAACGCCACCGCCAACCTGCTCGTGCGGCTGGTCGGTGTGGAGCCGGTGGACGAGGTGAACCTCGTCCACACGCCGGACGAGCTCGCGCTGGCGCTGCGCGAGTCGCGCCGCCACGGGACCCTCGAGGCGCAGGACATCCGCGTCATGACCGCCGCGCTCCGGCTGTCCGACATCGACGCCGAGGCCGCGATGACGCCCCGGGTCGACCTCGTCGCCCTCGCGGACGACGCCCCGCTGGCGGACGTCCTCGAGCGCGCCGCCGCCACCGGGTTCACGCGCTTCCCCGTCTTCCACCGCGACATCGACGACGTGGTGGGCCTCGTCCACGTCAAGGACGTGCTGATCGCGGACGACGCGCTCGTCGCGTCGGGCACCGTCGCGGACCTCCTGCGGCCCATCCCGGCCGTGCCCGAGACGCGCGACCTCGAGCACCTGCTGCGGGACATGCGCGCGGACCGGTCGCACGCCGTCCTCGTCGTCGACGAGTTCGGCGGCACCGCCGGCGTGCTGAGCCTCGAGGACGTCATCGAGGAGCTCGTCGGCGAGATCGAGGACGAGTTCGACATCGGTGGCGCGCAGGACCCGACGGTGTCCGAGGACCGGGTCTGGATCGTCGCCGGGACGCTGCGGCAGGACGAGCTCGAGCGCCTGACCGGTCTGCGGCTGCCGGAGTCGGACGCCGAGACGGTGAGCGGCTGGATGACGGAGCAGCTCGGCCGCCTCCTCCGCCGGGGCGACACCCTCCGGACCGACGACGGGTGGCAGCTGCGCGTGCTGACGCTCGAGGGTCGCCGCGCCGGCGACGTCGAGGTGCTCGCGCTGGAGACACCGGACGCCCGCCACGGCGGCGACGAGGGGCAGGACTAGGCTCGCCGTCCCCTCCGCTGGAGCCTCCGTGACCGAGCCCGACCCGTCCGCCACGGACCCCCGGGCACGGGCGGCCGCCGCGCTCCGACGGCTCGGCCACGCGCTCATGGGCCACGAGGCCGCGCGCGACCTCCTCGAGCGGGTCGCGGCCGCCGCGGACCGGGTCGCCGACGACCTCGAGGCCGAGCCGCCACGCCGGCGCGACCTGCTCGAGCTCAAGCGCCGGATGTTCGACGTCGAGGTCGGCGAGGGCGAGCGGGTCGTCCACTTCGACGAGTGCTTCGTGTCGGGCCCGTGGAACCCCATGGGGATCGCGATGGACGTCCGTCGCGAGGGGGACGAGGCCGTCGCCGAGGTCGACCTCGGGCCGGCCTTCGAGGGCGCGCCCGGACGGAGCCACGGGGGGATCGTGGCCGCCGTCTTCGACGACGTGCTCGGCTACATGCTGACGTTCCTGCGGCAGCCGGGCTTCACCGGCGAGCTGACGGTGCGCTACCTCGCGCCCACGCCGATCGGGCAGCGGCTGCAGTTCCGCGCCCGCGTGACCGGACGCGAGGGCCGCAAGATCTGGACCGAGGCCGAGGCGACCGCCGCCGACGGGTCCACGGTCGCGAGCGCGACGGCGCTCTTCATCGCGGTCGACCCCGGTCGCGTGCGCCCCTGACGTGGCCGGCCCCACACGCGACGAGCTCGAGCGCTTCCGCGACGCGACCGTGCCCGACCTCGTCCCCGAGGAGCCGCGGCTGCTGTTCGTCGGGATCAACCCGTCGCTGATGACCGCGGCGACCGGCACGCACTTCGCGCACCCCGGCAACCGCTTCTACAAGGCGCTCCACGGCGCCGGCATCACCGACCGGCTCCTCGACTGGGCCGGCGGGCTGCCACCCGCGGACGAGCAGCACCTGCGCGACCGCGGGGTGGGGATCACGAACATCGTCGCGCGTGCGACCGCACGGGCCGACGAGCTGTCCGACGACGAGCTCCGCGCCGGCGCGGCGGCGCTGCGCGGGCGCATCCGCACCTGGCGTCCGCCGGTCGTCGCCTTCGTCGGCATCACCGCGTTCCGCATCGGCTTCGGTCGCCGGCGGGCAGCGCGAGGCCGTCAGGAGGAGCGCCTCGAGGGAGCGGTCGTGCACGTCCTCGGCAACCCCAGCGGGCTCAACGCGCACGACACCGTCGACACGCTCGCCGCCGCGTACCGGGAGGCCGCGCGCGACGCGGGCATCGTCCGCCCTACGGGATGACCGGCAGGCCCCCGCCGGCGCCGGCATCGGGCGGGGTCTCGAGTGCGGGGAGGGAGTCGACCGCGTGCTGGAGCGGGTGGAGGAACGGCAGCGCCGTGGGGTCGAGCTCCTCGTCGGGCGCGAACTCCAGCACCCCGCCGTCGTCGTCGAGGAAGCCGGCGGTCAGGTGCGGGGCGTGACGCCGGGCGCCGAACACCACGACGAGCGCGTCACGGCCCTGGATCTCGGCCTCGGCGACGAACCCCCACGCGGGCACGCCTCCCTCCGCGATGCGGTCGGCGGCGAGCCGGCCGAGGACCTCGTGCCGGGCCTCGTCGTCGTCGGGGAAGTCGGGGATCGTGAGGAGCGACGTCCGCTCGGGGCCGGGCAGGACCACCGTCGGCGGGACCGGCCGCCCCTTCGCGCCGAGGAGGTCGACGGCCGCCTCCTGGCACACGAAGCGGAGCTCGGAGAAGTCCATCAGACGCTCGTCGTCGCGCCCTCGGAGGCGG
>JAHWKB010000405.1 GCA_019348115.1 Actinomycetota bacterium
ACCGGCGCGTCGAACGCCGCGCGGCGCGAGGCCCGCCGGAACGCGCGGAGGAGCGGCCGGCCGGTGAGGAGCACGAGCCCGGCCGTGAGCACGGCCCGCGGCACGTCGAACCCCAGCGACGTGACGGCCGAGAAGACGACGAACCGGCGGAGGTTGTCGAGCACCGGATCCCCGGGCACGAAGGAGATCCCGGTGCCGGCCGACAGCGTGAACGGCCAGAACGAGAGGTTGAGGAGCAGGCCGTACAGGAGGCCCGCGACGGCGCCGTAGAGCGCGAGGAGCACCAGCTCGGTCCGGCCGCGGACGGCGGGCAGCAGACCGGCGCCGGCGCTGACCCACGCGGCGCCGAGCATCTGGAACGGCAGCCACGGGCCGACGCCGCCGGTGGTGAGCGCGGAGGCGAAGAGCGTCGTCGCCCCGAGGACGAACCCGAAGCCGGGGCCGTGCACCCGACCGGCGAGCACGAGCAGGAAGAAGATCGGCTCGAAGCCCGCGATGCCGGTGCCGAGCGGGCGCAGCGCTGCGCCGACCGCGGTCAGCACCCCGAGCATCGCGATCGCCTTGGCGTCGATGCCGCCGTCGGCGACCTCGGCGAGGACGACCACGAGGACGAGGACGAGCAGCAGCGCGAACAGCAGCGGGGCGTCGCGCTGGTGCGCGACCCCGGCGTCCGGCGCGACCAGCAGGGGCCACGCGAAGGCGGCCAGACCGATGACGGACGCGAGGACGAGCGCCGCCGCGGCCCGCGGCCGCAGCCGGATCGCGGCGCGGTCACGGCCGAGGGGCGCGTGCGGGGCGAGCGCGCTCACGGCAGGACCTGCAGCGCGTCGGCGACCTCGTGCACGGTGAGCCACGGACCCGGTGCCAGGACCTTCGCGACCTGGGGGGCGAACGCCGGCGAGCCGACGAGGACCTCGGACGTGGGGCCGACTGCCACGAGCTCGCCGTCCGCGATGACGGCGGTCCGGTCCGCCACGTCGGCGGCGAGCTCGACGTCGTGGGTGGCGAGGACGACCGCGGTGCCCTCGCCTGCGAGCTCGTCGAGGATGGTCGCGAGCCGTTCCTTCGCACGGTAGTCGAGCCCGCGTGTCGGCTCGTCCAGGAGGAGGAGCGGTGGTCGGGACGCGAGCACGATCGCCAGGACGAGCCCGAGCCGCTGGCCCTCCGACAGGTCGCGGGGGTGGAGGTCCGCCGTGAGACCCGGGACGAGCCGGTCCAGGAGGGCGCGGCACGTGCCGGGGACGAGGTCGCCGTCCGCGTCGGCCCGGGCGCACTCCGCCCCGACGGTGTCGGCGTACAGCAGGTCCGCCGGCTCCTGGGGGACGAGGCCGGCGCGCCGGACGAGCTCGGCCGGACGGAGCGTGGCCGGGTCCCGGTCGCCGAGGCGGACGCTCCCGGCGAACGGCTGGTGGAGCCCCACGAAGGTCCGCAGGAGTGTCGACTTGCCGGCGCCGTTGCGACCCATGAGCGCCGTGATCGTCCCGGCGGGGATCGCGAGGTCGACGTCGCGGACGGCGAGGACCGGACCGAGTCGGACGGTGAGGCCCTCGGCGGCGGCGACCACGCCGCCCGGGAGCCGGCCGGCGACCGGGGGGTCCGTCGTGTCCAGCCGGTCGCGGAGCTCGGGGGCGTGGCGGCGCGCGTCGCGGATGGACAGCGGCAGCGGGTGCCACCGGGCGACCCGCCCGAGCTCGACGACGGGTGGGGCGACCGGCGTGGAGCGCAGGATCGCGGCCGGGTCGCCGACCTCGATCGGGCGTCCCGCGCCGGGGAGGTGGACGATGCGGTCGGCGTACTGGACGACGCGCTCCAGGCGGTGCTCGGCGAGGAGGACCGTCAGCCCGAGGTCGTGGACGAGCCGCTGCAGGGTCGCGAGCACGTCCTCGGCGGCGGGCGGGTCGAGCGCCGATGTCGGCTCGTCGAGCACGAGCACGCGTGGGTGGACCGTGAGCACGGAGCCGATCGCGACCCGTTGCCGCTGTCCGCCCGAGAGCTGGTCGAGCGGCCGGCCGCGGAGCTCCGCGAGCCCGAGGAGGTCGAGGGTCTCCTCGACACGTCGGCGCATCACGTCGCCCGGCAGCCCGAGCGACTCCATGCCGTAGGCCAGCTCCTCCTCGACGGTGTC
>JAHWKB010000135.1 GCA_019348115.1 Actinomycetota bacterium
CCGAAGCGGTCGTTCACCTTCTTGAAGAAGTCGATGTCCATGAGGAACAGGCTGACGGGCATGGGCCCGTCCTCGACCGACTTGCGGACCGCGCGGTCGAGCTCCTCCTGCAGCCGCTGCTGGAAGTAGCGGTGGTTGTAGAGGCCGGTCAGGGCGTCCGTCACCGACAGGTCGCGGAGCTCCTGGTGGAGGCGGGCGTTGTCGAGCGCGAGGCTGGCCTCGGTGGCGAGGGTCGCGAGGATGCGCAGGTCGCGGCCGCGGAGCTTGGGCGATCGCCCGACGGGCGCGGGCACCTCCACGGTGAGGAGGCCGAGCAGGCGCCCCTCGGTGCTGAGCGGGACGAGCACCAGGGGGCTGTCGATCTCGAACGCGTCGGCGAGCGCGGCGGGACGGGCGTCCTCGCGGGTGACGAGCCGGGGTGCGCGCGCGGCGACGGCCTCCCCGATCGGGCCCGTGCCGACGGAGAGCTGGAGCGTCTCGATGAACGGCAGGTCGTCCTTGTCGAACCCGGCCGTCCCGCCCGGGCGGAGCTCGTTGTGGTCGGCCCGCCAGACGATCGCGCGGCGGTAGCCGAGCTCGTTCACGGTGCCCTGCGCGATGGCCTCGGTCACGTCGTCGAGGTCGAGCGAGCGCTCGAGCTCGGTGTTGAGCTCACGGAGCACCGCGAGCTCGCGGTTGGAGCGCCGGAGGTCGCGTTCGTTGACCGAGCTGAAGTAGGCCGTCGCGCCGGCCATGACCCACATCGTCACGATCGCGAAGATGCCCTGGACGAGCTCGACCAGGTCGGCGTCGACGTCGTCGACGAGGGTCGTGACGTCGACGGGCACGCCGGCGACGTAGATGTTCGCGTTCTCTCCGCTGAGGCTCGTCCCGGTCAGCATGATCGCCGAGATGCCGATCGTGTAGGCGAGCGCGAGCTTCACGCCCGTCTGCCAGGCGAACAGCACGGTGGCGGCCACGAGCTGGAGGTAGAGCAGCACGATGAACGGCGAGAACGGCCCCCCGGACGCCGCCAACACGAGGGCGCCCCAGGCCGCGTCGAACACGAGCGTGAGGTCGCGCAGCCCCCGGACGGCCCGGGTCGAGACGCGCAGCAGCACGAGGACCGCGAGGTTCGCGACGAGGTAGACCGCGCTCCCGAGGGAGAGGAGCCCGCTCGCGACGTCCGTGCCGTCGACCATCCCCGCGAAGGACAGCAACGTGACGGCGATGACGACCGCGATGAGACGGGCGACGGTGAGGACGCGGAGGCGCCCGGTCAGTGCGGCCGCGCCGGCGCGCGACCGGTGGTCAGAGGAGGAACTCGGCATCGTCGTCGTCACCTCCCACCGGGCGGTCGACCGTCAGCAGGGGGGCGTTCCTGTCGATCCGACCCTGCGCGATCAGGTAGAGCAGGATGACGCCCACGAGCGCGAGGGGGATGGAGAAGGTCCGGGCGACGTCCGGCACGTTGCCGGCGACCTCGCCGATCACGCGGCCGACGGCCGCCGGCAGGTCGCCGGCCGAGACCGCGTCCCGGAGCGGACCGAGGTCGGTCGGGAACGCCAGGATGGACGGCTCGTCGGACGGCGCGGCCGGGGCGGCCGGGCCCTGGCGGCCGCCCGCGCCGACGCCGGCGTCACCGCCGAGCTGTCCGCCGAACGCCGGGAAGACGGCGATCGTCGGCTCGAACGGGCTGGGCGCCGGCGGCGGGGTCGGCCACCCGTCGGTCCCGGCGCCCGGTCCGGCGCCGGTCCCGCCCCCGGGCCCCGCGCCGCCGCCGGCGACCGGCAGCACCGGCACGACCGCGCCGGGCGAGACGCTGGTGCGGAAGGTGCCGCTGCCGATCCCGGACGGGGCGGAGCCGTTGCCGGCCTCGTCGAAGGCGACGATGCGGTAGTGGTAGGTGCCGCCGGGTCGCACGTCGGTGTCCCGGACGGACCGCAGGCTGGTGGTCGCGATCAGCTCGTACGGGCCCTCGGGCGAGGTCGACCGCAGCACCTCGTAGCGCACCGCCGTCGGGGCCACGTCCCAGTCGACGGCCAGCGCACCCACGGTGAGACGGACCGACGGGGCGTCGAGCGACGGCGGCGGCGTGGTGTCGCTGGGGACGGCCGATGCGACCGCCGACGGAGGCGACTCGGTCCCGCCCCGGTCGATCGCGATCAGGCGGTACTCGTAGCGGACGCCGTCGGTGAGGCCGTCGTCGATGTGGCTCCGGAGCGGCTGGGGAACGTCCGCGATCACGTCCCAGCGCGAGTCGCCGGCGACGCGCCGTTCGATGCGCCACGACACCACGTCGCGCTCAGCCGGCGGGGCCCACCGCACCTCGATGGAGCCACCCTCGGTGGTGTCGACGGCCGTCACGGCGGGCGGCGACGGCGGACCGTCGCGGAGCGTCACCTCGACGGTGTTCGACGCCGGCGAGGCGCGGAAGCCCGCCGAGACCGCACGGACGAAGTAGCGGTAGGGCGTCTCGAGGAGCAGCCCGACGTCGTCCATGGAGGTGCCGTCGACGCGGGCGATCAACGCCGGCGCGGCGGCGCCCTCGGCGCGCCACACCTCGTACGACGCGGTGCGGTCGGAGGAGGCGTCCCAGGCGAGGCTCACGGTCGACAGCCCGACCGGCGTGGCCGTGAGGTCGCGCGGTGCCGAGGGCTGGAGGACCCACGTCATGGCGGTGGTCGGCGCGGAGCGTCGGCCGTCGTCGTCCACGGCGACCACGGTGTAGTCGTAGCGGGTGCCGGCGGAGACGTCGCGGTCGGTGTAGGTCCGCCCCGTCCGGAGTCCGCCCAGCTCGGTGGCCGCGGCGCCGCCGACGGACCGGAGGATCTGGTAGCCGACCACGTCCCGGCTCGGGGACGGTCCCCACTCGAGGGTGACCCCGCCGGTGGCGTCGGCGAGCGCGAGGGAGATGGGAGGCGCGGGAGCCGCGCTCGCGCGGGGCGCGCCGCTGACCGGTGCGCTCGGCGTGGAGCGGACCCCGCGCCTGTCCTCCGCGATCACGCGGTAGCGGTAGGTCGTGCCGTTCTGCAGCCCGGTGTCCGTGAAGCTGGTGCCGGTCACGAGCCCGCCGACGCGCGAGAACGGGCCGTCGCCGGTGGCGCGCTCGACGCGGTAGCCGGCGAGCGGTCGGCTGGTGCCGTCCCAGGCGACCGTCAGCGCGCGGTCGTCCACCGCCGCGATCCGGACGTTCGTCGGCACCGCGGGCGCGGTGCTCGTGCTGCCGACCTCGCCGGGGGCGGAGACGAGGCCGTCGTCGTCGATGGCACGGATCCGGTACCACCAGGTCGTCTGGGGCGGGAGGTCGCGGTCCTCGAAGACCCCGGTCGTCAGGTCGCGGGCGATGACCACGAACGGTCCCGTCGCCGTGGCTGCCCGCTCGACCTCGTAGGTCGCGAGGTCGCCGGCGGCGCTGGCGGTCCAGGCCAGGTCGATCACGCCCGTGCCGTCCGGCGTGGCGGTGAGCCGTCCGGGCGCCTCGGGCGGCGTGCGGTCGAGCGCACGGCCCTGGGTGCGGTTCGACGCCGGGCTGCGCGAGCCGTCGGCGTCGTCGATGCCGACGACGTCGAAGAAGACGGGCTCGCGGTTGGTCAGGTCGGTGACCACGAACGAGGTCCCGACGACCGTCTCGCCGAGCTCGACGAACGGACCGTCGGCCGACGACGCCCGGCGGACGGCGTAGCGGTCGACCCGGTCGTCGCTGCTCGCGGTCCACGTCACCGTGACGCGGTGGTCCTGCGGGTCGGTGACGGCCGTCCGCGTGGGCCCGACGGAGGGCAGTGGGGCCAGCGCGCCGGGGAACGTGACGGCGTCGGCGCCGGTGCCGGCCCGGAGGGTCGTGGTCGACGTGGGGTCCCCGCGCTGGTGGCGCGCGATGGTGAGGTACCACTCGACGACGAGGCGTTCGCTGCGGAGCTCGATCTCGCCGAGCGGGAAGCTGAGCGCGATCGCCCGGCTGCCGGACGTGGCCAGGACGTCACCGGTCGCGGGCATGGCGAGGAGGCGGGCGCCGTCGGCGTCGACCGCGTAGACGGCGGCGACGAGCTGGCCCTGGGCGGTGCCGGGCGCGACCGTCGTCGTGACGTCCGCCGCGAGCCCCCACGTCCCGGCGGGGATGGTCCCGGTCAGCACGTCGGTCGACCAGCCCGCTCCCCCGCCGGCGGGCTGCTGGCCCGGGACGGCGGTGCGGGCGCCGGTCCTGCCCGGCTCGAACACCCACGAGCCGAGGCCGTCGCCGTGCGCGACCGTCGCGTCGGCGGTCGCCGCCGGGGCGGGGGCGAAGGGCAGCAGGAGCGTCACGAGGACAGCACCGAGCACCGCGGCGCCGAGGCGGCGTGCGTGCGGCGTTCCGGCCGGCGCGGCCGGGTCGTGCGGTGCTCGGATCTCGCTCCCCCCTGCACGGACCTCCGACGCCCGTGGGGCGCGGTTGGAGGTCTCCCTACCCCTTCGGCCCCCCGCGGGGCCCGCTTGATGCGTCCGGACCCGCCGAACGGTCGTCCCGGACGTCGCGTTCGACGGAGACGACCTCGACATCGAGGACGTCGTCGTCGCGGTTCCGTCCAGGGAAACGACCGGACGCCCCGGACGATCCGGACGTCGGGCGCTGGCCGCCCCCCGCGGCCGTCCGGAAGAGCTTCACGGGCGCCGGCGTGAGCCGGGCCCGGAGGAGACGGCTGAGGACGGCGCGGGTGGGGGGCAGCACGGCCGCGAGCCCCACGGCGTCGGTCACGAAGCCCGGTGTGAGCAGGAGCGCACCCCCCACGAGCACCAGCGCACCCTGGGCGACCTCGTCGCCGGGCCACCGGGCCGCCGAGAGGGCGTCGCGGAAGGCGACCCAGGCGCGGGCGCCCTCGCGCTTCACGAGCACCGCGCCGACCAGGCTGTCGATGAGGAGCAGCGCCAGCGTCCAGGGCAGGCCGAGCCAGTCGCTCACCTGTCCGATGACGGCGAGCTCGACGAGCGGGACGACGACGAAGGCGAGCAGGAGGAGGGGCATCCCGGCATCGTACGGACCGTCCCCCCCGGGGTCCGGTCGCGTGGCCTACCGTTCGGACCCACGACGAGGAGCACCCCGATGGGACCCGCCGCCCGGCTGGACGCGGCCCGCCGGGACCCCGGCCGGGTCGTCCTCGAGGGGGTCCACGCCCTCAAGCACGCGCTGCGGTTCGGGGCGGACGTGGAGGTCGCGTGGACCTGCGACCGCCAGCGGCTCCTGCGACTCGTCGCCGAGCTCGCACCGGACGTCGCGGCCCACGTCAGGGAGCTCGCGGTCGAGGTCGACGAGGCGACGTGGGAGCAGCTCGCCCCGCGGGGGATCCCGTCGCCGGCGCTCGGCATCGCGGTCCGGCGACCGGTCGACGTCGCCGCGGTCCTGGGCGACCCGGCCGCCGCACCGGTGGTCCTGCTCGAGGAGCCGACGCATCTCGGCAACGTCGGGGCGGTCGTGCGGGTCGCCGCCGCGGCGGGTGCCGCCGGCGTCCTGACCACCGGCCTCGCGGACCCGTGGAGCCCCGGCGCGGTCCGGGGAGCCGCGGGGCTCCAGTTCGCGGTCCCCACCGCACGGGTCGCCGGCGTGCCGGCCGGCGACGACCGCCCGCTCGTGGCCCTCGACCCCGGCGGCGAGGTGCTGGGCCCCGGCGTGGTCCCACCGCGGGCGATCCTGGCCTTCGGGACCGAGCGGCACGGGCTCTCGACCGACCTCCTCGCCCGGGCCGACCGCCGTGTGGCCATCCCGATGCGCCCCGGCGTGTCGAGCCTCAACCTGGCCACGGCCGTCGCGATCGTGCTGTACGGCCACCAGTAGGCTGGCGCCGAGGTCCGCCGCAGGAGGTGCCCCGTGACCGTCGACCAGACCGGGTTCTTCCAGGAGCCCCCGCGGCTCCGCGACGAGTGGGAGGACGATCTCGCGCTGCGCCGGTACCTCGAGCGCGTGCTGCCGCCCGAGGTGCTCGCCGAGGTCACGCCGTCGCTCGCCGAGATGGGCCACCTCGCCGCGAACGAGCTCTACGACGACGCGATCGAGCTGGACACCCGTGGCAAGGAGCCGCGGCTCGTCCACTTCGACGCCTGGGGCAACCGCGTCGACCGCATCGAGACCGCGCCGGAGTGGTCCCGGATGGGCGCCGTGTCGGCCGAGAAGGGTGTCGTGGCCACGGCCTACGAGCGTGCCCACGGCGCATGGTCGCGCGTCCACCAGTTCGCGCTCGCCTACCTCTACGCCCCGTCGAGCGCGCTCTACTCCT
>JAHWKB010000136.1 GCA_019348115.1 Actinomycetota bacterium
AGCGTCTGGACGCCCACCCGGACGTGTGGGACACCGAGGCGCGCTGCAACCTCACGGCGCTCGTCCTCGCGCCCGAGGACCGCGACGTCCTCCACGCCCGTCACGGACGCGACGCCGGCACCCTGCGTGCCGCCCTCCTCGAGGGCGCCGCGGAACGGGGGGCCCTGCCGCGCGGTCTCGACGGCGCCGTGCTCGTCGGGAGCATCGCCGGAGCGGGCCGGGCGTGGCCCCACCCGCTCGCGCCCGGGACGGCCGTGGCGACCGTGGGGCCCGCCGACGCCCACCCGGCCTGGTTCGCCGACGTCTCGGCGTGGGACGGCGCGTCGCTGGTGGTCCCGTGCGCCGGCCACGCCATCCTCCCCGCCGGGACGCAGCTCCTCGCGTGGACCGACGAGGACCCGCTGCTCGATGCCACCGACCCCGCCGCGGTCGCCGAGCTCGCCCGGTACGCGGGCGTCCCCGCCCTCGTGGCCGACGTGACCCATCCGGGGGACGTCGTCGCCGTGCTCGGGGCCACGGGCGTGGCCGGTGCGCTCGCCGCCGTGGCGGCCGTGGACCGGGGCGCGGCGCTCGTCGGTGGGCTCGTCACCTCGCTGCAGGAGGCCCGGCTCGCGCGGGCGCTGGGGGTGGCCGAGCCGGTCATCGCCGACGTCGGCGACCCGGCCGCCGCGGCGGAGGCGCTCGCCGGCGCGCTGGGGGGCGCGGCCGACGTCGTCGTGGTGGCCGTCGAGGACCCCGCCGCCGTCACGCTGGCGACGCTCCTCGCCGGCGACGGCACCGTGCTCCTCGTCCGGGGGCGCGACCACGGCAGGCACGCGGCCCGGACCGCCGCCGCGCTCGGGACCTCGCCGATCGTGCGCGTGGACCGTCCCGCGGTCCGCGATGCCGGGGCCGGCCTGGTGGCGCTCGTCGCGCACGTCCCCGCGCTCGACGAGCTCGTCCGGTGGCGGGCCGGCACCGGTCCCGCGCCCGCCGCGACCAGACCGGAGGACGGATGACCGGCGTCCCGCAGACGGCCGCTCCCACGGGACCCGCCGTCACCGAGCCGGAGCAGCGCGGCACGCTGGTGGTCGCGGATCGCATCGTCACGCTCGGCCACGGCCGCTACAAGGCTCGCGCGCTGGTCATCCGCGGCAAGCGGGTCGTCTGGGTCGGTGACGACCCGGCGCAGGCGCCACCGCACGGCGCGCGCGTCGACCTCTCCGGCTGCAGCATCGGGCCCGCCTTCGTCGACGCCCACGTCCACCTCACGCCGACCGGCATCACCCTGACCGGGCTCGACCTCGCCGGCGTGAGGAGCGGCGAGGAGATGCTGCGGGCGCTGTCGACCTACGCCGACCAGCACACCGGTCGGGTCATCTGGGGGCACGGCTACGACACCTACGGCCTCGAGGGCCCGCTCCCGGACCCCGACGCGCTCGCCGAAGCCGCCAGCGGCCGCGCCGTCTACCTCTCGCGCGTCGACGGGCACTCCGCCATCGTCGACCGCTCGACCCTCTCGGCCGCCCCGCTCGCGCGCGCCCAGGGCATCGAACGGGACGCCGACGGGGAGCCGACCGGCGTGCTCAAGCGTGAGGCCAACCACATCGTCCGCCGGTGGTCGGTGGGGGCGATGTCGGCGCGGGAGCTGCAGGACGCGCGCGAGGCCGCGGTCCGCGAGGCGTGCCGGCTGGGGATCACGGCCGTCCACGAGATGGGCGGCCCCGACATCATGGGCGTCGAGGACTTCGACGCGTGGCGCGTCGGGGCATGGCCGATCGAGGTCGTCCCGTACTGGGGCAGCGTCGACCTCGGGTTCGTCCTCGAGCGCGACCTGCGCCAGATCGGTGGCGACCTCCTGCTCGACGGCTCGCTGGGGTCCCACACGGCCGCCCTGTCCGAGCCCTACGCCGACGCCGACACGAGCGGCCACCTCGAGTTCGACGACGACACCTTGACCGAGCTCTTCCTCGAGGCGACCCACGCGGGCATCCAGGTGGGGGTCCATGCCGTGGGGGACGAGGCCATCCGGCAGGCGGTGCGCTGCTGGCGCGCCGTCGAGGACCGCGTGCCCGAGCACCTCGAGGGCGCCGTCCGGCGCCTCCACCACCGGCTCGAGCACGCCGAGGTCCTCCCGCCGGACCTCATCGACGACATCGCCGACCTGGGGCTCCTCGTCAGCGCCCAGCCCGCCTTCGAGGCGGCCTGGGGCGGTCCGGGCGGCATGTACGAGCGTCGTCTCGGCCCGGTCCGGCAGCGCTGGACCAACCCCTTCCGCGCGCTGGCGGACCGGGGCGTGAACCTCGCCTTCGGCTCCGACTCGAACGTCACGCCCATCGACCCGTGGGGGACGGTCCACGCGGCGCAGCACCGCGCCCACGCCGAGCACGCCATCTCCCGGCTCGAGGCGGTGTCGGGATCGACCCTCGGTGGGCGCAGCGCCGCGCGACAGGACCGCTACGTCGGTGTCATCCGTGCCGGGATGCGCGCGGACCTGTCGGTGTGGGAGGGCGACCCCTTCGCGGCGGACGATCCGCGCGGGGCGCGGTGCGTCCTGACGGTGCACAAGGGGCGCGTGACCCACGGCGAGGCGGCCCTCCCGCGGTGGGAGCCGTAGCCGACCCGTGCGCAGGGACGCCGGCTGTCGCGCGACGTGCGCATCGTCGGAGGGGCATCCCGCGCATCGCTTGACGGCCGGCCTCGGTCCGGACCATGCTCGCGGCCTTCCGAGCGGGACGCGTGCATCGCACGTACGGGGACGAGCACTCGCCTAGTAGACAACACGACCGAACCAGCGTGCTCGGACGTGGCCCCAACGGCAGGGTGCCCCTCGACGGTCGGGGAGGCTCCGGGTGACTCGCGTCGCCCGGAGCCTCCTGTCCCGACCGTCCCCGCGCCCCTGGCGCGCCGGGCCGTGCGGCGCGCTGTTGCATCGGTCCCGAGCCTCTGGTACGAACCCGCCCCTCACCCCCTGGGTGGAGGTCAGATCGACCCTCGGCGCGGCACTCCGGGCACCGGAGCGCCCCGTCGATTCGCGAGCATCGGAGCCACAACGTGGCAGCGCGCAGGTCCACCCGTCGCGACGACGAGGACGCCCTCGATCCCGTCGAGTCCGCCGACGTCGAGGACGACGAGTCGGAGTCCGAGGACGACGACCTCTCGGATGCCGACGTCGACCTCGAGGACGTCGAGGTCGACGCCGAGGGCGACGAGCTCGCCGACGACGACGCGTCCGAGCCGCTGGAGGTCCCGGACGGCTTCGTGACCGACGAGGAGCCGGACGACGAGGCCGAGGCCGAGGTCGTCCCGCTCGCGGTCTTCGACGACGACGAGGACGAGACCATCACCCGGGTGTCCTCGGAGGAGGACGAGGACGACGAGGACGTCGACGGCCTCCGTGACGGCGAGTTCGTGTGCCGCTCGTGCTTCATGGCGAAGCGCGAGTCCGCGCTCGCCGATGCGAAGAGGTTGCTCTGCCGCGACTGCGCGTGAGCCGCGGGGTCCGTCCGCTGGTCGCGGCGGGCGCCGCGACCCTCGCGGGGCTCGCGATCCTGCTCGCCCAGCCGCCGGTCGGCGCGTGGCCGCTCACCTTCCTCGCCGCGCCACTGCTGCTCCTCGCCGTCGCGACCGAGGTCGGGCTGCCCGGGGAGGTCCGCCCGCGGGCGTTCCGCTGGGGGCTCCTCGCCGGCGTCGTCGGCTACGGGCCGATGCTCGTCTGGCTCGTCCGCCCCGCCGGCTTCTTCGCCTGGATCCTCCTGGTCCTGATCCAGGCGGCGTGGCTCGGGCTCCTGGCGGTGCTCGTCCGTCCCGTCGTGCGTCGCACGTGGGTGGTCCTGGCGGCCCCGCTCCTGTGGGTCGGGATGGACGCCTGGCGGGGCGTCTTCCCCCTCGGCGGCTTCGCGTGGGGGACGCTGGCGTACGCCCACGTCGAGGGCTCGTGGATGCTTCCGATGGCCCGCCTCGTCGGAGGACGGGGCATCACCCTCCTCACCGTGCTCGTCGGGGCGCTGCTGTTCGAGGCCGTGCGTCGCGTCCACGACGGCGCCGAGGGCAGCACGGTCGAGCAGTTGCGCGACGGGCTCCCGTCGGCCCAACGGCCGCTCCTCGGCCTCGCGGGGGCGCTCCTCGTCTCCGTGCTGGCCACGATCGAGCCGCCACCGGCGACGGGCACCACCCTGGACGTCCTCGTCGTCCAGGGGAACGACCGGCTGGAGCCGGGCGAGCTGAGCTCCCGCGAGGAGGACCTCGCCATCGCGCGGTCGATGCGGGAGCTCACGGAGGAAGCCGCGGCCGCCGGGGGAGCGGCCGACCTCACGGTGTGGCCGGAGTCGTCGGTGGACCGCGACGTCTTCGGCGACGCCGGCGCGGACCTCCGGCCCGAGGTCGAGGCGGCGGCCGCGGCGGCGGGCGGGGGCCTGCTCCTCGGCGTGAACCGTGCGGGGGAGGACCCGGACACGTTCCTCAACAGCGCCGTCCTCCTCGACGACGACGGCGACCCGGTCGACGCCTACGTCAAGCGCCAGCTCGTCCCCTTCGGCGAGTACGTCCCGTTCCGCGCGGCGCTCGGCTGGTTCCCGCCGCTGCGCCAGATCCCCCGCGACGGCGTGCCGGGGGAGCGGACGGGCCCCATCACGGTCGACGACGTCCGGGTGGCGGTCGTCATCTGCTTCGAGACCCTGTTCCCGGGTCTCGTGCGCGAGAACGTGCTCGGGGACGACGGCACCGGTGAGGCGGCCGTCGTCGTCGCGAGCACGAACGACGCGTCGTTCGGTCGCAGCGCCGAGCCCCGCCAGCACCTCGCCCAGAGCCGGCTCCGCGCCGTCGAGACCGGCCGCTGGGTCGTCCACGCCGCCCTGTCCGGGTCCTCGGCGTTCGTGACCCCCGAGGGGGAGGCGCTGGACGAGACCGAGCTGTTCACCCGGACCACGATCCGGCGGGACGTCCCGCTCGTGACCGGCCGGACGCCCTTCCTCGTGGTCGGCGACGTCGTCGGGGCGGGTGCGCGCCTGGTGAGCGCGATGTGGCTCCTGGCCGTCGTCCTCCGAGGCTGGCGCGCCCGACGCCTTCCTGCCGACCCCCGACCGGAGCGACCGTGACCCCCCGCACCCCCTCCCGCGTCCTCGTCGTCGTGCCGACCTACAACGAGCGCGAGACCCTCCCCGAGGTCATCGCGCGCACCCTGGCCGCCCCGGTCGACGTCGACCTCCTGATCGTCGACGACGGCTCGCCCGACGGCACGGGCGAGCTCGCCGACGAGGCCGCGGCCCGCGACGAGCGCATCTCCGTCCTGCACCGCCCCGGCAAGGGCGGCCTCGGCGCGGCCTACCGCGCCGGGCTCGGGTGGGGCCTCGAGCGCGGCTACGACGTCCTCGTGGAGATGGACGCCGACCTGTCGCACGACCCCGGCCAGCTCCCGGCCCTGGTGGCGGCCACGGAGCGCTCCGACCTCGTCATCGGCTCGCGGTACGTGCCCGGGGGCCACATCGAGAACTGGCCGCGCCGGCGGCTGGCGCTGTCCGCAGGCGGGAACCGCTACGTGCGGATGGTGACCGGCATGCCGGTGCGGGACGCCACGTCCGGCTACCGCGCGTACCGCGCCCCGGTGCTGGAGGCCATCGGGCTCGCCGACCTCCGCTCGGACGGCTACTCGTTCCAGCTCGAGACGGCGCTCCTGACCTGGCGCGAGGGCTTCCTCGTCGAGGAGGTACCGATCACCTTCGTCGAGCGGCGCGCCGGCGCGTCGAAGATCAGCCGCGGCATCGTCGTCGAGGCCGTCTGGCGCGTGCTCCTGTGGGGCCTCCGCGGGCCGCGCCGCGCGGGTCGGCGGCATCCGGGGTCCGTCGGAGGTCGGTAGCCTGCGCTCCCCGTGCCCGCCCCCGGGCACGCACGGCCCCGTCGTCTAGTGGTCTAGGACACCACCCTTTCAAGGTGGGTACGCCGGTTCGAACCCGGTCGGGGCTACCAGCCGGGAGGCGCAGTACCCTCCTCGTTCACCTCTACTCCCCGGAGCACCCGCGTGGCCACGAAGGACAAGATCGAGCTCGAGATCCCCGTCGAGCGGCAGAAGGCCGCCCAGGCGGCCGGGAACTTCGAGCTCGACGACCTGCCCGGCCGGCTCGCCGAGCCGGATGCGGCCATCCGCCTCGGCAAGCAGCCGAAGCAGGACAAGCCGCTCAAGGCCGTGCGCTCGATCAAGACCATCACCAAGCTGCACCCGAACCAGGTCATCGCGAACTACGG
>JAHWKB010000137.1 GCA_019348115.1 Actinomycetota bacterium
GTGACGACGATGCGGACGGGATGGTCCTCGCGCGACTCGAGCTGGCGCAGCGCATCGGGGAACCCGGCGATGTCGTAGCGGTGCGTCACCGACCGGGAGAGATCGAGACGGCCGGCGTCGACGAGGTCGATGAGCTCGTTGAGGTCCGACGCCGTCGACCCGAAGGACCCGACGAGCTCGAGCTCGGAGGCGACGAACAGCGCCTCGGGCATCAGCTGCATCGGCTGCGGCGTCAGGCCGACGATGGTGGCGCGCCCACCGGGCGCGAGGCACTTCAGTGCCTGGTCGACGGTGGCGTTGGAGCCCACGAACTCGAACGAGCGGTCCGCCCCGCCACCCGTCAGCTCCTTGATGCGGCGCGCGGGCTTGCCGTCCGAGGCGTCGACCACCTCGTCGGCGCCCCACTCGAGCGCCCGGTCGAGGTTCACGGGGTCGACGTCCACGCCGATGACGGACGCGCCGGCGAGCTTGGCGAGCTGCACCGCGTGCATCCCGAGCCCGCCGAGCCCGAAGACCACCGCGACCACCCCCTCGCCGATACCGCCGCGCTTCAGCGCGTGGTACGGCGTCGCCACGGCGTCGGTGAGGATCGCCGCCTGGTCGAACGGGATCGTCGACGGCAGCGGGGTGAGGAAGCGCGGGTCGGCGACCGCGTACTCGGCCTGGGCGCCGTCGGCGTCGACGCCCGGCACCCGGAGTTCCCGGCACAGCGCCTCGCGACCGACGTCGCAGTACGCGCACCGGCCGCAAGGCCGCGCCATCTGGAACGCCACGCGGTCGCCCGGCATCCAGCCGTCGACGTTTTCGCCGACGGCGGCGACCACACCGGCCGGCTCGTGGCCGAGGACCTGCGGGAGCACCGGCCCGTGCGGGGTGACGCCCTGGACGACGTGCAGGTCGGAGGCGCACACGCCGCAGGCCTTGATCTCGACGAGCACCTCGCCGTACCCCGGGCTCGGGACGGGCACCTCGTCGACGCGGACGACCTCCGGCTCGTCGTCCCGGCGGACCCGGTGGAGCCGTGCGGCGCGCATGGTGGCCGGGACGCTCACGACCCCTCGGGTTCGTCGGGGGAGTCGCCGCCCGGTCGGTCCGACCCGGCGGGGGGGTCGACGCCGGGCCACGGGGGGAGCTGGTCGAGCGAGACCGTGTCCCGCCGGACACCGCGGTCGAAGTCGCGCATCCGCCGCGGGTAGCCGACCCGCGCGGCGTCGTAGAGCGGGGTGTCCGTCTCGTTGCAGACGGCCTCGGCCTGCTTGCGGTCCTTGACCGGCCGGCGCAGGTACTCGCCGTCCGCGGCGACCAGCAGCAGGGTCGTCGAGTAGATGGCCGTCTTCGGCTCGAGGTAGCCCTCGACGCCGACGCGGGACGCGATGAAGGCCTCGAGCTCCTTCGTCGAGGTCCGGGACGCTTTCTCGGTCGCGGGCCCGGGCGCGGTCCGCTTCGACTCGCCCTTCAACCAGGCGCGGACGCGGTCGAGGAAGCTCACGCGCTCGCCTGGCGGTAGACGCGGTAGTCGACGAGGGTGCGGAAGCCGAGCCGACGCATCGCCGGCTCGGAGTCGGGGGTGGCGAGCGTGACCGCGGCGCGCATCCCGAGGGCCCGCGCGTCGGACAGCGCCCGCGCCGTCACGGCCGAGGCGAGGTGACGGTCACGCGCCCGCGGCACCGTCGCCAGACCGGTGAGGCCGGCGACGTCCTTCGTGCACAGGAGCACGCCGGTCGAGACCAGCACGCCCTTCTCGCGGACGCCGTAGATCGCGCCGTGGTCCCACGGTCGCGCGTGGCGGAGCACCGCCCGCGCGAGGTCCTCGAGGAACAGCCGGTCCTCGACGCCCGTGCCGTAGCCCGTGGCCGCGACGTCGGCGACGGCCGCGGCGTCCGACGGCTCGGTCAGGAGCTCCGCGTGGAGCGCGGCGTCGGCGGCGCCGGCGTCGAGCTCCACGGGGGCCAACGCCATGCCGTGCTGGTTGGGGAGCGCCACGTAGCCCCGCTGGCGCAGGACGTCGTCGGCCTCGTCGGTGACGTCGTCGAGGTCGAGCCAGAGCGAGTGCGGGAGGTCGCCGAAGAACCGCTCGACCTCGGACAGGGCGACGTCGGGCTGCCCGAACGACAGCGCCGTCGCGCGGTTGAACAGCGACGGCTCACCGACCGAGGCCATGACGGCGTGGTCGGTGACGTGCACCGCGCCGTGGGGCGCGACGTGGCCGGTGGCGATCACCTGCAGGCGCAGGTGGTCGCGGATCGCCTGGGCGAGGTCGGCCTCGCTCCAGGTCGGCTCGGTGCCTTGGACGGTCACGGACGCTCCCGACGGGTCCGGGGCAGGCTACAGCGGTCCACGTGCGTGGTCGCCCCGGGCGCCGCTCGACGGCTCAGTGGTCGTCCTCGACCAGCTCGACGAGCACCCCGTTGGTCCCCTTGGGGTGGACGAAGGCGACGGTGTGGCCGCCGCCGCCCGGGCGCGGCTCCTCGTCGATGAGGCGCACGCCCTCGTCGCGGAGGTGCTCGAGCGTCTCCGAGACCGAGTCGACGCCGAAGCCGAGGTGGTGGAGGCCGGGGCCGTTCTTCGCCAGGTACCTCGCGATGGGGGAGTCGTCCCGGGTCGCCTGCAGCAGCTGGATGTAGACGCCGCCGACGTTCAGCATCGCCTCCTCCACGCCGTCGGACTCGACGACCTCGCGGTACTCCGGCGTCAGCCCGAACGCCCGCTCGTACAGCTCGAGCGCGGCGTCGAGGTCCTCGACGGCGATGGCGATCTGGTCGATGCGGGTGACCGGCACGGCGGCGCTCCTGGGGGTCGCGGGGAGGGGCGATCGTGCCGGACCGGTGCGGGTCCGCACAAGCCTGCCGGTGGACGGCACGGGCACCGGCCGGGGACGCGCCGTTCCCACGGTTCGCACCGTCAGGGCGGGCGTCGGCGACCGGCCTCGGTCACGCTCGTGCCATGAAGAGCCCCGACCTTCCGACCCACGACGCACCGGCCCTCCCGCCGGTGGACGGTCCCGTGGCCGAGACGATGCGGCGCATCCACGCGGAGCTCCGCGCCGGTCGCGCCCCGTCCTTCGAGGCGATGCTCGCCTACGGCGTCCCCGAGGCGACCTCGGCCGCCTGAGCCACGTCCGCTCGGGCGTGCGCGGTTCGCTCGGCGTGCCGGCGTGCTCCTACGATGGGGTCACCAGTCGTCGCGCCGCAGTCGCCGGCCCCAGGAGGATCACCGTGAACGAAGCCGTCGTCGTCGGGTACGCCCGCACCCCCGTCGGGAAGTTCGGGGGCGGCCTCGCCTCGCTCACCGCCATGGAGCTCGGCGGCAAGGCCATCGCCGCTGCCATCGAGCGCGCCGGCATCGAGCCGAACCAGGTCGGCTACACGGTGATGGGCCACGTGCTCCAGGCCGGTCAGGGCCAGATCACCTCGCGGCAGGCCGCCGTCAACGGCGGCATCTCGATGGACATCGCCGCCGAGACCATCAACAAGGTGTGTCTCTCCGGCATGACCGCCGTCTCGCGTGGCCGTGACCTCATCCGCCTCGGCGAGTTCGACATCGTGGTCGCCGGCGGTATGGAGTCGATGTCGAACGCGCCCTACGTGCTCGACAAGGCGCGCTTCGGCTACCGCATGGGCAACGGCGAGATCATCGACGTGATGATGCACGACGGCCTCACGTGCGCCTTCGACGGCTGTGCCATGGGCCTCGCGACCGACAACTACCAGGAGTCCAAGGAGCTCGGCATCTCGCGCGAGCAGCAGGACGAGTGGTCCGCCCGGTCGCACGAGCGTGCCGCCGCGGCGTGGAAGGACGGCGCGTTCGGCGAGGAGGTCGTGCCCGTCGAGGTACCGCAGCGCAAGGGTGACCCGGTGCTCGTCGAGGAGGACGAGGGCATCCGGCCGGGGACGACCGCGGACTCGCTCGGCAACCTCCGCCCCGCCTTCACCAAGGAGGGCACGATCACGGCCGGCAACGCCTCGCAGATCTCCGACGGTGGCGCGGCCCTCGTGCTGGCGTCGAAGGCCAAGGCGGAGGAGCTCGGGCTGCCGGTGCTCGCGACCATCAAGAGCTGGGGCACCGTCGCCGGTCCCGACGCGTCGCTGCACCTCCAGCCCGCGCTGGCCATCAAGGACGCCGCCGCCAAGATCGGCGCCGACCCGGCCGGCTTCGACCTCTACGAGATCAACGAGGCGTTCGCGTCGGTCGCGATCGCGTCGACCCGCGACCTCGGTCTCGACGAGGACAAGGTCAACGTCAACGGCGGCGGCATCGCCCTCGGCCACCCCATCGGCTGCACCGGGGCCCGCATCATCGTCTCGCTGATCAACGAACTGAGCCGTCGCGGCGGCGGCACCGGCGCCGCGGCCCTCTGCGGCGGCGGCGGCCAGGGGGATGCGGTCATCCTCGAGGTCGCGGGCTGAGCGACTCCTCGCGCGACGTCGCCGGGCTCATCGAGGAACTCGACGGGCCCGGCCGCCGGCGTGCGCTGGCACGGCTGCTGACCCTGGTCGAGGACGGCGAGCCGGAGCGACTCCGCGAGGTCATCCGCACGCTCTACCCCCGGACCGGCACCGCCCGGGTGATCGGCATGACGGGCTCGCCGGGCGTGGGGAAGTCCACGCTCACGAACGCGGTCGCGGCCGAGCTCCGGTCGCAGGGCCGCACCGTCGGCGTCATCGCGGTCGACCCGTCCTCGCCCTTCAGCGGTGGCGCCCTGCTGGGGGACCGCGTGCGCATGCAGGGTCACCACGCCGACGAGGGGGTGTTCATCCGCTCCATGGCGTCGCGCGGACACCTGGGCGGGCTGTCGTTCGCCGCGCCGCAGGCCGCGCTCGTGCTCGATGCCGCCGGCTTCGACGACGTCATCATCGAGACGGTCGGGGTCGGACAGTCCGAGGTCGAGGTCGCCGCGACGGCCGACACCACCGTGGTCGCCCTTGCGCCCGGGATGGGGGACGGCATCCAGGCCGCCAAGGCCGGCATCCTCGAGGTCGCGGACGTCTTCGTCATCAACAAGGCCGACCACGGCGGCGCCGGCAAGCTCGCCTCCGAGATCCGGGGGATGCTCGAGATGGGCCACGCCGTCGAGGAGGTCGACCCCGACGGGGAGGCGGTCGCCGGCTGGTGGCCGCCGATCGTCCGCACGGTCGCGATGCGCCCCGAGGGCGTCGACGAGCTGGTCCGGGCCTTCGACGACCACCACGAGCACCTCACGAGCACGGGGCGGCTCGTGGAGCGGCAGCGGAGGCGGGCGCTCCACGCCATCCGCGAGATCGCCCTCGAGCAGATCCGGAGCCGCTTCTCCCGCATCGAGGCGGACGGCGATCCGCTGCTCGAGTCGCTCGCCGACGAGGTCGCGGGCCGCGAGCTCGACCCCTACACCGCGGCGGACCGCCTCCTGGAGGCGATGGAGTAGGGCGGTGGCCCTGCGGCCCTGGTGTCCGCGGGCGGCTCCGCGGGCGCGACGTACCGTCCCCGCCTCCTGATGCGGAGGACCGACGTGGACAGCTTGATGTGCCTGGTGTGCGGGGCGGACAACGACGCGACGCGTCACCACTGCGAGGCGTGCTCCGCGGAGCTCGGGACCACCCATACGGTGCCGGCGAGCACCGTCGCGATGGAGCCGGCCGAGGAGCCGGACCGTGCCCGGCTCGAGCCCGAGCCCATCTAGCGGGCGTTCAGCGCCGCGCCGCGACCTCGTGGGCGATGACCTCGAGGGTCCGGTCGAGGCGCTCGGGCGTCGTGCGCAGGTTGCCGATCGCGAGCCGCAGCGTGTAGCGACCGTCGAGCTCGGTGTGCGACAGGTACGCCTCGCCGCCGCGGTTCACGGCCTCGAGCACGCCCGCGTTGAGCCGGCGCAGGTCGTCCTCGCCGTGCATCCCGGCGGGTCGGGCGCGGAAGCACACCGTGCTGAACGGGACCGGGGCGAGGCGCTCGAGGTCCGGGTGGCCGTCGACCCATGCCGCGACCCGCTCGGCGAGGTCGAGGTGGAGCCGCAGCCGCGCCGCGAGCCCCTCCTGCCCGAAGTAGCGCAGGACCATCCACAGCTTCAACGCGCGGAACCGACGGCCGAGCTGCACGCCCCAGTCCATGAAGTTGGTCACGTCGTCGGCGTCGGTGGTCGTGAGGTACTCCGGGACGAGCGAGAAGGCGCGTCGCAGCACCTCGGGGTCGCGCACGTAGAACGCCGAGCAGTCGATGGGCGTGAACAGCCACTTGTGCGGGTTCAC
>JAHWKB010000029.1:0-16602 GCA_019348115.1 Actinomycetota bacterium
GGTGGTCGACGGCTGGGGAACTGGACCCTAGGCTAGTCCGTTCAAGGCAGTGGGCAGACTGCCGCGGGACGTCGTCGGGTGGAAGGGGAGCGTGTGGCCGGTATGGCAGACGCGCCGAGGCTGTACCGGTTCCTCCGGAAGGTCCTTCCCCGGACCATGAACCCCTACCTCTCCGTCCACGTCGAGGGCGTCGAGAACGTGCCGGTCGAGGCGCCGGCCATCCTCGCGATGAACCACCTGTCGTTCATCGACTCGCTCGTCGTGCCGGCGAACACGCCCGAGCGCCCGGTCTACTTCCTCGGCAAGGCCGACTACTTCGAGTCCTGGCGCACGCGCTGGTTCTTCGCCGGCGTCGGCGTCGTCCCGGTCCTCCGCGAGGGCGGCGACAAGGGCCAGCGCAGCCTCGACACGGGCGTCCGCATCCTCAACCAGGGTGACATCGTCGGGATCTACCCCGAGGGCACCCGCAGCCCCGACGGCCGTCTCTACCGCGGCAAGACCGGGCCGGTCCGGATGGCGCTCGAGGCCGAGGTCCCGATCATCCCGACCGGGGTCATCGGCACGGACAAGGCGATGCCCACCGGCACGTACTTCCCGGTCCGCCATCCCGTGACCGTCCGCTTCGGCCGGCCGCTCGACTTCTCGCGCTACTACGACCGCAAGGACGACCCGTTCGTCCTCCGGTCCGCGACCGACGAGCTCATGTACGAGATCATGATGCTCTCGGGCCAGGAGTACGTCGACGAGTACGCGTCGAAGGTGAAGAAGGGCGAGGTCCGGGTCGACGACGACCCGACCGAGGTCCCGGACCTCGACCACGCCGGCGCCGACGCCGGCGACGGGGCCACGCGGCGCGCCGGCTGACGGCGGCGGCCTACTCGGCCGGGTCGAGCTCCAGCGACGCGGAGTTGATGCAGTAGCGCAGGCCGGTGGGCTGGTCCGGGGCGTCCTCGAAGACGTGGCCGAGGTGGCCACCGCAGGTGGCGCACATCACCTCGACGCGCTTCATCCCGAGCGTGCGGTCCTCCTCGTAGACGACGCGGTCCTCGGCGAGCGGCTCGAAGAAGCTCGGCCAGCCGCAGTGGGCGTCGAACTTCGTGTCCGAGCGGAACAGCTCCGTGCCGCAGCCGGCGCAGCGGTAGAGGCCGTCCGTCTTCGCATCCCAGTAGGCCCCGGTGAAGGGCCGCTCGGTGCCCTTGCGACGCAGCACGTGGAACTGCTCGTCCGTGAGCCGCTCCCGCCACTCGTCGTCGGTCAGCTCGACCCGCTCGCGCTGGTCGGCGTTCGTCTCTTCCGCCATCGGGGACCTCCGGATCGTCGTCGGGCGACGGTACCCCGGGGTCCGACAGCCGTTGTCCGGTCGGACGGGTGGGCGACGGGGGACAGGGGGCGTCGTGCCCCGAAGGTGAGGGCCCGCTCCTCCGAAGGAACCCGCCGGTGCGCCGTCCCCTCCCCGTCCTCCTCGCCACCGTCGCGACGCTCCTCGCCGGCGCCGTGCCCGCCGTCGCGCACGGCAGCTTCTGGGACGACGACGGCAACACCCACGAGGCCAACATCGAGGCCGTCGCCGACGACGGCGTCACCGCCGGCTGCAACGAGCTGCAGGACCGCTACTGCCCGCGCACGCACGTGTCACGGGCCCAGATGGCGACCTTCCTCCAGCGGGCGCTCGACCTCCCCCCGGCGGAGCAGGACCACTTCTCCGACGACGACGGCGCCGCGCACGAGGACGCGATCAACGCCGTCGCCGAGGCGGACATCACCCGCGGCTGCGCCGAGGACCGCTTCTGCCCCGACGCGCCGGTGCTGCGCGACCAGATGGCCTCGTTCATCGCCCGGGGGCTCGACCTCCCGCCATCGGACAGCGACCACTTCTCCGACGACGACGGCAGCGAGCACGAGGCGAACATCGACGCCCTCGCGGACCGCGGCATCACCACCGGCTGCGACGCCGAGGGCACGCGGTACTGCCCCCGTCGGGAGGTGCACCGCGACGCGATGGCGTCGTTCCTCGCGCGGGCGCTCGGGCTCGAGGCCCCCGACCCGACCACGGGCCACGAGCGCGTCATCACCTACTCGCTCGGTACCGAGGGCGCGCCCGACCGCGGCAGCGTCGCCGTCTTCTCGACGCGGGTGCACCAGGCGCTGCACGGCGACGGCGGGTGGAGCATCCAGGACCGGATCCTGTACCGCTTCGTCGAGGAGGGGAGCGACGTCAACATCTGGCTGACCGACGACGACGCCGTCGGGGACCGTCACGCGGTCTGCAGCGACGACTGGAGCTGCACCGTCGGCGACGACATCTACATCAACGACGAGAACTTCGCGAACCCCCCGGCGCACTGGCAGGACCGCGACGTCTCCGACTACCAGCGCTACGTGATCAACCACGAGGCCGGGCACTTCCTGAACTTCGACCAGCGCAGCCACTACAACGACCCGGCGTGGTGCGCCCCGGACGGCCGCGCACCGGTGATGATGCAGCAGAGCAAGCCGAGCGTGATGGACGGCAACGGCTGCGTCCCCAACGTGTGGCCGCTCGGCTTCGAGCGCGACTGCGTCGAGGAGGCATGGCTCCCGGACACGACGACCCAGTCCGAGGAGTGCCCCGAGTAGTCGAGGTCAGTCGCGCTCGACCACGTGGGCCCAGCCCTTGGAGCGGTCGACGGCCTCGTGCCAGCCGGACAGCAGCGCCTCGCGGCGGCTCCTGCCCATCGCCGGCTCGAAGCGCGCCTCGAGCTGCCACACGTCGGCGAGCTCCTCGGTCGACGACCACACGCCGGCGCCGAGGCCGGCGAGGAACGCCGCGCCGAGCACGGTCGTCTCGGCCACCTCGGGACGGAGCACCGGGACGCCGAGGATGTCCGCCTGGAACTGGCACAGGAGGTCGTTGGCGGCCGCGCCGCCGTCGACGCGGAGCTCCGCGAGCTGCTGCTTCGACTCGCGCTCCATCAGGTCGGCGACGTCCGCCGACTGGTAGGCCATCGCCTCGATCGCCGCACGCGCGAGGTGTCCCCGGCCGGTGCCGCGGGTGAGCCCGACGAGCGTCCCGCGGGCGTACTGGTCCCAGTGCGGAGCGCCGAGTCCGACGAACGCCGGCACGAGGTAGACGCCCTCGTTGCCGTCCTCCACCTCGCGCGCGAGCGCCTCGGTCTCGGCGGCCTCGTCGATGATCCCGAGGCCGTCACGCAGCCACTGCACCGCCGCGCCCGTCACGAAGATCGCGCCTTCCAGGAGGTAGGTCACCTCGCCGTCGAGCCGCCACGCGACGGACGTGAGGAGGCCGTTCCTCGACTCGGGGGCGTCGCCGCCGGTGTTGAGGAGCAGGAAGGAGCCGGTGCCGTAGGTGTTCTTGCTCATCCCGGGCTGCCAGCACCCCTGGCCGAAGAGGGCCGACTGCTGGTCGCCGCCGATCCCGGTGATGGGCGCGGCGATCCCCAGGAACGCGTCGGGATCGGTGTCCCCGAAGTGGCCGGCGGAGTCGCGGACGTCGGGCAGGAGCTCGCGCGGGATGCGGAGGAGGTCGAGCATCGGCTCGGACCAGCGGTCGCCGCGGAGGTCCCACAGCATCGTCCGGCAGGCGTTGGACGGCTCGGTGACGTGCTCGCGGCCGCCCGTCAGCCGCGCCACGAGCCAGGTGTCCATCGTCCCGAACGCGAGCCGGCCCTGCTCGGCGCGGTCACGGAGGCCAGCGACCTCGTCGAGGAGCCACGCGAGCTTGGTGCCGGAGAAGTAGGCGTCGATGACCAGCCCGGTCTCGCGGCGGATGACGTCGGCGTGCCCGGCGGACTTCAGGCGGTCGCAGGCAGCGGAGGTCCGCCGGTCCTGCCACACGATCGCGTGGTGGACGGGGGAGAGCGTGTCGCGGTCCCAGACGACCGTGGTCTCGCGCTGGTTCGTGATGCCGATGCACGTCACATCGCCCGGCGCGGTGCCGGAGGCCTCCAACGCGTCGCCGCAGGCGGCCAGCGTCGCGTCCCAGATCTCCTCGGCGTCGTGCTCGACCCAGCCGGGCCGCGGGAAGTGCTGCGCGAACTCGCGGTAGCCGCTGCCGAGGAAGCGACCGCGCTCGTCGACGATCACGCCGCGGACGCCCGTGGTGCCCTCGTCGATGCTGAGGATGCGTGCCATGGCGTCTCCCGTCGCGTCGTGCCGTCGTGGGACGCGGGGAGGGTAGTGCCACGGTGGGCGTCCCTCCCCGGCTGCCTAGTATCGGGCGCGACTGCTCGACCGACCTGAGGAGCGACGGTGGTCTCGCGCATCGGCATCCTGACCGGCGGTGGTGACTGCCCCGGTCTGAACGCCGCGATCCGTGCCATCGTGCGTCGTGCCGACCAGCACAACATCCAGACCTACGGCTTCCGCAACGGCTGGAAGGGCGTGCTGGAGTCGCAGGCGAAGCAGCTCACGATCTCGTCGACCCGCGGCCTCCTCGACCGCGGCGGGACCCTCCTCGGGACCTCGCGCGTCGACCCGTACCGCGAGCCGGACGGCATCGGCCGCATCCGTGAGGCGCTCGACGTCCACCGGCTCGACGGCCTGATCGTGATCGGCGGCGAGGGGACCCTGGCGGCGACCGCACGGCTGTCCGAGGACGAGGGCATCCCGGTCCTCGGCATCCCGAAGACGATCGACAACGACGTCGCGGGGACCGAGCTGACGATCGGCTTCCTCACCGCCGTCGACACCGCGACCGAGGCGGTGGACCGGCTGCACTCGACGGCCGAGTCGCACAACCGGGTCATGGTGCTCGAGGTGATGGGCCGCCACGCCGGCTGGATCGCCACCTACGCCGGCATGGCCGGGGGTGCCGACGCGATCCTCATCCCTGAGGTGCCGTTCGACATCGAGGCGGTCGGCCGCCATCTCAAGCACCGGGCCGGTTCGGGTCGTGACTTCTCGATCGTCGTCGTCGCCGAGGGCGCCGAGCCGGTGCCGGGCACCCTGGAGCTGGCCGAGACGCCCAAGGACGAGTTCGGGCGTCCGAAGCTCGGGGGCATCGGGCACACCATCGCCCACGAGATCGAGGAGCGGACCGGCTTCCCCGCCCGGGTCACCATCCTCGGCCACGTCCAGCGCGGCGGCAGCCCGAACCCCATGGACCGCGTGCTCGCCACCCGCTTCGGGGTCAAGGCGACCGACCTCGCGCAGCAGGGGGAGTGGGGCCACATGACCGCCTACGTCGGCGGGGTCGTGCGCCCCGTCCCGCTCGGGTCGGTCGCCGACGGGCTCAAGACCGTGCCCGAGGCGCTCTACCGCGTCGCCGAGGTGTTCTTCGGGTGACGCCGGCAGGGTGACCGGGAGGAGGGGCCGCGCCCCGCGCCGACCCCTCCCGGGACGACTACCGTCCGTCATCCCTCCGGGAGAGACGGTGCACAGGTGGCGAAGGACCCGCACGACTACCGCCGCGCGCTCGAGGCCCTCATGGGGATCCGGGCGACCGACGGCAACGCCATCGAGGTGCTGAAGAACGGGGAGCGGATCTTCCCCGCGATGCTCGAGGCCATCCGCGCCGCCGAGCACACCGTCGACTTCATGACCTACGTCTACTGGCAGGGGCCGCCGGCCGAGTGGTTCGCCGACGCGTTCGCCGAGCGCGCCCGCGAGGGGGTCCGCGTCCGGGTCCTCGTCGACGCCATCGGCGGGCGCCTGATGGATGATGCGCTCGTCGAGCAGATGCGTGACGCCGGCGTGCTGTTCGAGCGCTTCCGGCCCGTCCGCGACCTCAAGCTGCGGACGTCGCACCGCACGCACCGGCGGGTGCTCCTCATCGACGGCGCCGTCGGCTTCACCGGCGGCGTCGGCATCGCCCAGGAATGGCTCGGGGACGCCCGGGACGAGCACGAGTGGCGCGAGACCCACGTCCGGGTCGCCGGACCGGCGGCCGACGGGCTCCGGGCCGCCTTCCTCGAGAACTGGGCCGAGACCCCGCACCCCATCATCGACCGGGACGAGCGCTACCCGGCCCCCGAGCACGTCGGCGACATCCCGGCGATGGTCGTGCCGAGCTCGGCCGGCCACGGGGTCAGCCGCATGTCGATCCTGAAGCGGCTCCTCATCGACCTCGCCGACGAGCGGGTCGACATCACCTCGGCCTACCTCGCGCCGGACGAGGGCGCCATCCAGGCGATCCGGGACGCCTGTGCGCGCGGTGTCGACGTGCGCATCCTCGTGCCCGGCGCGTGCGTGGACAAGCGCGTGGCCCAGCTCGCGGCCGAGGAGCACTTCGAGGAGCTGCTGGACGGCGGCGCGCGGATGTTCACCTACGAGCGCTCGATGCTGCACGCGAAGACCATGGTGGTCGACGGGATCGTCGCGGACATCGGGTCGGCCAACTTCAACAGTCGCTCGCTGTCCCAGGACGAGGAGGTCGACCTCGTCGTGTTCTCCCGCGAGATCGCCGGCATCCTCGACGAGCACTTCGCCGCCGACCTCGAGCTGTCCCAGGAGGTCACCGAGGAGCGTTGGGAGAAGCGCCCCGCCCTCCAGCGGATGGCCGAGGGCGTCGTGGGGCTGCTCGACGACGTGATGTGACGTGACCGACCCCGACGCGCTCCTCTCGCTCGCCGTCGACGTCGCACGCGACGCCGGCGACCTCCTCCTGTCCTACGCGGAGCGTCGCAGCCTCGGCGTCGAGACCAAGACGAGCGCGACCGACCCCGTCTCCGAGGCCGACCACGCGGCCGAGCGCCTCATCACCGACCGGCTGCTGTCCGCCCGCCCCGACGACGGGATGCTCGGCGAGGAGGCCGCGGACGACCGTGCCGGCACGACCGGACTGCGCTGGGTCGTCGACCCCCTCGACGGCACCGTGAACTTCCTCTACCGCCAGGCCCAGTGGTGCGTCTCGATCGCGTGCGAGGACGCCCGCGGCGCGGTCGTCGGGGTGGTCCACGCGCCGGTCGCGGGGGAGTGCTTCACCGCCGTCCGCGGCGCGGGTGCCCACCTCGGGGACCGTGAGCTCACGGTCTCCTCCCCGCCGGATCTGGCGCGCACCCTCGTCGCGACCGGGTTCGCGTACGCCCCGGAGGTCCGGACGGACCAGGGACCGCTCGTCGCCGACCTCGTGACGGCCGTCCGTGACGTGCGTCGCGGCGGCTCCGCGGCGCTGGACCTCGCGTGGACGGCCGCCGGACGGGTGGATGGCTACCTCGAGCACGGGCTCAACCCGTGGGACTGGGCCGCGGGGCGGCTGCTCGTCGAGGAGGCCGGCGGGGTCGTGTCCGAGGTGTCGACGGTGCTCGGTGGCGCGCCGCGCGCCGGCGTCATCGCCGGCGGCAGGCAGGTCCACGACGACCTCGCCCGGTGGCTCGCCGACCGCACCGCGGCGGGTGTCTAGCGGTCAGGTGAGGACGGGGAGGCGGGGGTCGTCGCTCGGCGCGCGACCGGTCGCGGCGAGGACCCACGCGACGGCGTCGTCCGCGAGCCCGTCGGGGCGCGGTCCCTCGATGAGGCGGTCGAGCACCTCGGCCGTGATCCCGAGCGCGATCGGCGTCGCGACCTCCTCGAGTCCGAGCGCTGCCCGGAGGTCGAGACCGTGGACGGTGATCTCGAGCACGCGGGTCGGCAGGTAGTGGTCGAGGCGGATGCCGCCGAACGGCGTCCGGACGAGCCGGTCCGCCGGCGCGGCCCGTCCCTCGCCGACCGCGACCTCGAGCGTCTCCTTCCACACGTCGAGGACGCGGCGGCCGTTGATGGCACGGGCGAACTGGCGTGCGCGCTCGGCGACGCCCCCCGGGTCGGTCTCGGCCGCCTGCGACCAGTAGTCGAGCCAGTCGGTCCCGGCGTCCGGTGGGTCCCCGGCGGCGAGGTACGACGGGATGCGGTCGACCCCACGGATGAGGTGCGCGACGAGCTGCTGCACCGTCCAGTCGCCCAGCCGCGTCGGGCGGTCGAGGTCCTGCGTCGTCATCGCGGCGACGACGCCGGCGAGCGCATCGCCCTCCATGCGCAGGGCCGCGAGGGAGCGGTCGGGCGGGATGGGGCAGGGGTCGTCGAACGCCATGCGGAGTTCCTCCACGGAGGTCCCACGCTACCCACCGGCGGGATGTCTACGCTCTCCGACCCGACCCCGCAGGAGCAGACGTGCCGGACGCCCCCATCGACCTCCGCTCCGACACGGTGACCCGGCCGACGCCGGGGATGCGGCGCGCGATGGCCGATGCCGAGGTCGGCGACGACGTCTACGGCGAGGACCCGACGGTCACGACGCTCGAGCGCGAGGTGGCGGAGCGGTTCGGGCGCGAAGCGGCGCTGTTCACCCCCACCGGGGTGATGGCGAACCAGGTGGCCCTGCGCGTGCTCGCCGCTCCGGGCACCGAGGTCGTGCTCGAGGCGGCGGCGCACATCGTCGCCTACGAGGCCGGCGCCCACGCCCAGCTCGGCGGCCTGCAGTTCCGCACCGTCGACGCGCCGGGGGGGACGCTGACCGCCGAGCTCGTCCGGGCTGCGCTGCGTCCGCCCTCGTTCCCGTACACGACCTCCGCGCTCGTCTGCCTCGAGCAGACGAGCAACCGGTGGGGCGGCACGGTCTACGACCTCGACACCATCGACGGCGTCCGGGCGGTGGCCGACGAGGCCGGCATCGGCGTCTACATCGACGGGGCGCGCATCTGGAACGCCAGCGTCGCCGCGGGCGTGCCCGTCGACGAGTACGGCCGCCGCGCCGACGCGCTCATGTTCTCCGCCTCGAAGGGGCTCGGCTGCCCGGTCGGATCGATCGTCGTGGGCGACCGCGACCTCGTCGACGAGGCCCGCCACTGGCGTCGCCTCTACGGCGGGGCGATGCGACAGGTCGGCGTCCTCGCGGCCGCGGTCCGGTACGCGCTGGAGCACCACGTCGACCGGCTCGCGGAGGACCACGCCAACGCCCGCCTCATCGCGGACGTGGTGGCCGCCGCGCAGCCCGCCGCGGTCCAGCCGGCGACGGTCGCGACGAACATGGTCTACCTCGACACGGGCGAGCACCTCGCGAGCGACCTCGTCGCCGCGCTCGGCACGGAGGACGGCGTGCTGGTCGGGTCCATGGGACCGCACCTCCTCCGTCTCGTGACCCACCTCGATGTGGACGAGGCGGCCTGCCGGCGGGCGGCGGACGCGATCGCCCGGCGGCTCGGCGCCTGACGGCCGACGGATGGGGTGGCCACCCCACGTCGTTCGGGCGTGGTGGCCGCCCGCGGGCACGGCCACGGCGCTGCACGCTCGCCGCATGGCAACCATCCTCGTGACCGGCGCGACCGGCTTCATCGGCGGCCACCTCGTCCCCGCGCTCCTCGACGCGGGTCACCGGGTGCGCTGTCTCACCCGCGATCCCTCCAAGCTCGACGACGCGCCGTGGCGCGACCGGGTGCAGGTCGCCCGCGGGGACGTCACCGACTGGCTCTCCCTGGAGCTCGCGATGGACGGCGTCGACCGTGCCGTCTACCTCGTGCACGGCATGGACGCGTCGCCGGCGGAGCTCGTCCGGCGCGAGCTCGAGATGGCGCGGACCTTCCGTGACGCCGCCGAGCGGGCAGGACTGGACCAGCTGGTCTACCTCGGGGGCCTCACCGACGACGACGTGGTCACGACGATGTCACCGCACATGTACGCCCGCTACCAGGCCGGCGTCGAGCTCCGGCAGGGCGCCGTCCCGACCGTCGAGCTCCGGGCCGCGATCGTGCTCGGGGCCGGCAGCGCCTCGTTCGAGATGCTCCGCGCCGCCGGCCGGCTCCCCCTCATGGTGGCGCCCCCGTGGTCGCGGACCCGCTGCCAGCCGATCGCCGTGGACGACGTCGTCGCCTACCTCGTCGACACGCTCGGACGCGACGACCTCGGCACCCGCATCGTCGAGATCGGCGGCCCGGACGTGCTGACCTACCGCGAGATGGGCCAGCGCTACCTCGAGGTCGCCGGCGCGCGGTGGCGCCCCACCGTGCCGCTCCTCTGGTCGCCGCCCGAAGCCTCGGCGCCGGCCGTCAGCTGGCTCTCCGGCGTCGACCAGGACCTCGTGCTGCCGCTCCTCACGAGCGCCCGCCGCGACGCCGTCGTCGAGGACGACGCCGCTCGCGACCTCTACGACATCGAGCCCGTCGGCTTCGACACCGCCGTCCGGCGGGCACTCGCTGAGGAGGTGCACCGGTGAGCTCCATCCTCGTGACCGGTGCCACCGGCACGGTCGGTGGCGCGCTCACGCCCGCGCTCGTCGCCGACGGCCAGGCGGTGCGCGTGCTGACGAGGAGCCCGGAGAAGCTCCGCGCCCGCGACTGGCACGACGACGTCGAGATCGCCGAGGGCGACGCCGGCGACGCGGACGCCATGGACGCGGCCCTCGACGGGGTGGACGTCGCCTACTACCTGATCCACGGCCTCACCGGCGCCGACGAGGCCACGCTCGTCGACGAGGAGGTGCGGGTCGCCCGCACCTTCCTCGCCGCAGCGGAGCGCGCCGGCGTGGCGCGCATCGTCTACCTCGGTGGCCTCGTCGGGGACCTGGCGCCCGACGAGCTCTCCCCGCACCTGCGCTCCCGGTACGAGGTCGGCCGGGCGCTCGACGACGGCAGTCCCGAGCTCGTCGAGCTGCGGGCCGCGCTCGTGATCGGGCCCGGCAGCGCCTCGTACCGGATGCTCGAGGCGGTCGCGACCGACCTGCCGATCACGCCCCACACCGACTGGACGCGCACGCGGACCCAGCCGATCGCGCTCGACGACGTCGTCGCGTACCTCCTCGCGGCGCTGGAGCTCCCGGCCGGCGTCCACGAGATCGGAGGAATGGACGTGGTGAGCTACCAGGACCTCGTGGCGGCGTTCCGGGAGGCGGCCGGCCTACCGGCGCTCCCGGAGGTCGAGGTGCCGTTCCTGCCCCGTGCCGTCGCGTCGCCCGTGACCGCGGTCCTCGCGGACCTCGACCCGGGCCTCACACGCTCCCTCCTCGCGAGTGCCGGGCACGACACGGTCGTGCGGTCCGACCACGCCATCACCCGGCACGTCGAGCGCCCCACGATGGGCCTCGCCGCCATGCTCGACGCCGCCCGCCGCTGACACCGGCGGGCCCGTGGGCCGCCGGTGCCGGCGGACGTCACACGTGGGCGGAGCGGCCCCAGGCGCCCGCCTGCTTGCCGGCGGTGGGTGTGGCGACCTCGCGGTCGGCGGCGTCGGTGAACCGCAGGATGACCTCGCGGAGCTTGATCAGGTCGTCCGTCACGAGCGCCTGCGGACCGTCGCAGAGGGCGAGCTCGGGGCGCGGGTGGACGTCGATGATCACGCCGTCCGCGCCGACCGCGATGGCCGCCTTCGTGAGCGGCAGCACGAGGTCGCGCTTCCCGCCGGAGTGCGACGGGTCGATGATGACCGGCAGGTGGGTGAGGCTCTGGGCGACCGGGACCGCCGACACGTCGAGGGTGTTGCGGGTCGACGGCTCGTAGGTGCGGATCCCACGCTCGCACAGCACGACCTGGAGGTTGCCGGTGTGGGCGATGTACTCGGCGGCCATGATCCACTCGTCGATCGTGGCGGTCATGCCGCGCTTCAGGAGCACCGGCTTGCCAGCGAGCCCGACCTCCTTCAGGAGCTGGAAGTTCTGCATGTTGCGGGTGCCGACCTGGAGCATGTCGGCCTTGGCCGCGACCGTCTCGACGTCCGCCGGCGTCACGACCTCGGTCACGAACGGCATCTCGAGCTCGCGCGACACGTCGGCGAGGATGTCGAGCCCCTGCTCACCGAGGCCCTGGAAGGCGTAGGGCGAGGTGCGGGGCTTGTAGGCGCCGCCGCGGAGGATCGACGCGCCGGCGTCCTTGGCCATCCGGCACGCGGCGCGGGTCTGGTCCTCGCTCTCGACGGCGCAGGGGCCGGCGAGCAGCGTGAACGTGTCGCGTCCGATGGGGACGTCACCGACCCAGACCGTCGACGGTCGGGGGTGGGTCTCGATCGAGACGAGCTTGTAGGGCTTGGAGACGCGTATCACGTCCTCGACGCCGGGGAAGGCGTGGAGGGGCAGCTCGGCGAACTGCGTGAGGTCGCCGACCAAGCCGATGATGGTCTGGTGCTTCCCACGTGAGACGAACGCCTCGCCGCCGACCTCGCCGACCGCGTTGATGACCTTCGTCACGTCCTCGTCGCTGGCGCTGCCGCGCATGACGACGACCATGGTGGTGTCCTCTCTGGCCATGTGCTCCCCGGTCGGTGTCCGGTGGGCCCGGGAACGGAACGAGCCCCGGGCGTCTTCCCCGGGGCTCACGTTCGTGGATGTCTGTCAGGCGCTCACGACGCGTGCCCCGGCTCGAAGAAGCCGTTGTCATAGGACCAGAAGGCGGGGAGTGTCGAGAGCATGGCCGGGACGGTACCACCTCGCCCGACGCGCGCCGAACGCGCAGCCGACGGTCGGCCGGGGCCGACGACCGGGTCGGCGGCGCCTCGTCGGGGCGCGTCGGCGCCGCGCCTACGCTGCCCGCGACCGTCCACCGTCCCGCCGAGGCCCCTGACCGTGCGCTGCCCCTCCTGCGGCTCCTCGAACGAGGACGGCGCCAACTTCTGCACCCAGTGCGGGAGCGCCCTGGCGGCGTACGAGGCCACGACCGTGCTCGAGGCCGATGCGGCCCGGTCGGCGGCCGGGGACGGGGACGATGACGACGACCCCACCGACCCCGGGGGAGGAGCCGCGGAGTTCGCCGCGATCCACCGCTCCGGCGACGACCTGCGCTACTGCCCGGCGTGCAACGCCGCGAACTCGCCGCGGCGGATGCTCTGCGGCCGCTGCGGCGCCGACCTCGAGACGGGCGAGCGTGCGGTCGCGCGACCACGCGAGGCGTTCACGGCCGGCCCGGTCGGGGGCGGGCGGGAGCCGCGTGTCGGGATCAGCCGCCCCGTCCTCGCCATCATCACCGCCGGGGTGCTGATCGGTGGTGGCCTCGGCGCCATGGTGGCGCTCGGCGTGGGACCGTTCGGGGCGGAGCGGGACGGGCCACCCGTCGCGATCTTCGACGACCGCGAGTACCCCGGACCACCGGGGGACCTCGACCCCCCGGCGGTGGGTGCGTCGACGACCCACGAACCGGTCGCGGACCGCGTCTTCGACCCGCAGCTGATGCTCGACGACGACCTCGGGACCGCGTGGAACAACTCCGGGCAGGACAACCCGATGGGCATCGGCGAGGAGCTCCGGGTCGAGTTCCCCGAGCCGGTGTGGCTGACCGGGATCGTCGTGGCGAACGGCGACCAGCGCGACGACGACCGCTACCTCGGCAACGCCCGGGTGCAGCGGGCCCGCGTGGTGCTCGACGCCGGCGTGAGCTTCACGGTGACCCTCCTCGACCAGCCCGGCCGCCAGGCCGTCCAGCTCGACGTGCCCGAGCTCACCACGGGCCTCCGCATCGAGATCCTCGAGGCGTACCCGGGCGACACCTACGACGACCTCGCGATCGCCGAGCTGTCCTTCCGCGGCTACGTCGCCGACGAGGAGGACGCCGAGCTCGCCGGCGAGCGCGCCCGCTTCCCGCGCGTCGTCCGCTCCGGCCCCTGACCCGGAGCGGCGCTCAGCGGCAGATGTGTCGCTGGCCGCGGGGGAGCCGCGCTCAGCGCCAGACGTACAGCGTGACGGTGTCGCCGCGGCGGACGAGCCGGCCGGGCGGCGGGTCCTGCTCCTGGACGCGGCCCTTCCGGGGGACGAAGACGGTGTCGACGTACTCGACGACCACCTGCAACCCGAGTCCCTCGAGGGTGGCGCGGGCGTCCGCCTCGGGCTCGCCGCGGACGTCGGGAACCTCGAACGGAGCGGGCCCGCGGGAGACCACGAGGCCGACCTCGTCGCCGCGGAAGCGGATCTCGCCGGCGGGCGGGTCCATGCCCATCACGACGCCGGCGGCGACGTCGGAGGAGTACTCCTCGGCGACGACCCGGGGCGAGAGCCCCTGGGCCTCGAGCGCCGCCACGGCCTCGTCCCGGGAGCGTCCGACGACGTTCTCGACGGTGATGGGCTGGCGGCCCTGGGAGACCTGGAGCTCGACGGTGCTGCCCTCGTCGACGACCTCGCCGGCGGGCGGCGTCGTGCCAACGACCTCGCCGGCGGGGATCTCCTCGTCGTGGACGCGCACGAGCTCCGGCACGAGGCCGAGCCCCTCGAGCCGCGCGATGGCGGCGTCCTCCGGGTCGCCCCGCAGGCCGGGCACGTCGACGGGTCGGGGCCCGAGCGACAGCGTCAGCGCCACGTCGGCCCCGCGTCGGGCCTCGCCGGCGCGGGACTGGCGGACCACGTGGTCCTCGGGCACCTCGACGCTGTAGACGCGGTTGTCGTCGACGCGGACGGTGAAGCCGGCCTCCTCGAGGGTGGTCGTCGCGGACGCGACGTCCGCCCCGACGACGGAGGGGACGGGCGTCAGCGGGGCGAGGACCTGGTCGTAGGTCAGGAGCGCCCCGGCCCCGACGAGCACGAGCAGGAGCAGCAGGAGGAGCAGGCGACGTCCACGCCGACGGGGGCGACCGCCCTCCTCGGCGAGGTCGTCGTGGTCCCCGTCCTCGTCGCCGTCGAGCCACGACGCGGCCGGGGCCGGGGCGCGGGAGGTGTCCGGCGTGGGGACCATGGTGTCGGTCGCGCCCACGGGGAGCAGGATGGTGTTGCGCTGGCCGTCGCGGAGGTCCACGGCGGAGGGACCGCCGGGGACGGCGGCGGCGAGGGCGGCGGCGAACGCGCCGGCGTCCTCGTAGCGGTCGTCGGGGTCGACGGCGGTCGCGATGCGGACGACCTCGTCGACGGCGCGCGGCACGCCGGCGACCTGCGCGGACGGGGCGGGCACCACCGACGTCGTGTGCTGGAGGGCGGTCGCCAGCGGGGTCTCGCCCTGGTAGGGGGGACGGCCGGCGAGGAGCTCGTAGAGCACGATCCCGAGCGAGTAGACGTCGGCACGGGCGTCGACCGGGCGGCCGTCGACGGCCTCGGGCGGGAGGTAGTGCGGCGAGCCGACGATGACGTCGGCACCGAAGGTCTGGGTCGAGCTGGCCGCCGCGCGCGCGAGGCCGAAGTCGGTCACCTTGACCGTGCCCTCGCTCGTCACGAGCACGTTCTCGGGCTTGACGTCGCGGTGGACCAACCCGGCACGGTGGGCGGCCTGGATGCCGGCCGCGGCCGGGCCGAGGAGGGCGAGCGCCTCGGAGGCCGTCAGCCGACCGCGGATCCGCAGCACGTCGCGGAGGCTCAGGCCCTCGACGAGCTCGAGGACCATGTACGAGCCGTCCTCGTCCTCGCCCCAGTCGTAGAGCGCCACGACGTTGGGGTGCGACAGCGCGGCCGCGGCGCGCGCCTCGCGTCGGAAGCGGTCGAGGAACGCGGCGTCGCCGGCGAGGTGGCCGTGCAGCAGCTTCAGCGCCACCTCGCGACCGAGGATCTCGTCGGAGGCGCGCAGGACCGTGGCCATGCCGCCGCGACCGATCTCGTCGATCAGGCGGTAGCGACCGCCGATGACGTCGGCGACGGAGCCGCTCGTGGAGTCGGCTTCGGAGCGTTGCGAGGTGTTCGGCACGGTGTCCCGATGGTAGGACGGCACAGGTCAGGAGCCCCGGAACCCCAACGGAGGGCGCCGGCGAGGGGTTCCAGGCGCGTGCGGGGCCGGGGGGAGGCGCGGCTCAGTGGCCGTGGTTCTCGAAGCGCCGCTCGAGGAGCGAGAGGTCCTCGCGCAGCCGCACCTGCTCGGTCTCGAACTCGTCGAGCCGGGCACGCAGGTCCGACAGCGACGCCTCGAGGCTCGACAGCGCGGCGATGGTCTCGGCCTGCTCGTCCTCGCGCGTCGTCGTCGCCTCGGTCAGCTGGGTCGCGAGCTCGTCGATCCGGGCCTGCAGCGCGTCGATCCGCTCGGCGAGCGCCGCGGTCGCGGGGTCCTCGTCGGGCTGCGCGGCGGCCGCGAGTTCCTCCTCGAGCTCGATCACGCGCTCGCGGAGGGTGGTCTGCGCCCGCGCCTGGGTGTCGAGATCGGCCTCGAGCCGCTCGAGGTCGTCCGACCCGCCCGCGCAGGCGGCGAGCAGGACGGCCGCGGTGAGCACCGCCGGACCACGCCCCAGGGTGGGGCGGAGGCCCGGATGGGCGGCGGGGCGGGGGAGCGGCGTCATGGCCGGGGGAGGTTGGCGCACCGCGCCCCCACCCGCAACTCGCCTACCCTCCGCCGCCGGCGGACGAGAGGGTGGACGTGGCAGACAACGGCGACCGTGGCGCCACCTTCGACGACGAGCTCGAGGCCCTCGGCTTCCGGGTCGCCGGGTCGAGCAAGCGCGGCGGCCGGCTGTGGACGTTGCCCTTCAACCGCTTCCTCACGTTCACGGTCCACGACTACCACGACACGGTCCTCCTCACCTGGGCGTTCGCGCTCGGGGAGTACCTCGAGGAGCGCGGGTTCGTGCTCGGCTCCGGCGAGACCTCCTACCACGAGCTGTTCCCGCGCAACGACGTCCGGCTCCCGCTCGACATCGCGGCCGTCGGCGGCGAGATCACGCGCGTGCTGACGACCCTCCGCTTCGACCTCGGCGATCCCGCGCTCTGACGCGATGGGCCCTCGGCGTCGCGTCGGGCGGCGGGACCCCGGCCGGGTGTGGAGCGCGCCGTCCTCGGGCCGCCCCGTACGCTTCCCGCCATGGACGAGAACG
>JAHWKB010000029.1:16702-19262 GCA_019348115.1 Actinomycetota bacterium
GTGGAGCGCGCCGTCCTCGGGCCGCCCCGTACGCTTCCCGCCATGGACGAGAACGCGCGCCCCGACGGGGCCCCCGTGCTGGTGGACTGGACGGTCGCCGGGCGCCGGCTGCGCCTCTCGGCGCTCGTGCTGATCAGCGTCGCGCTCGTCGCGTGGGTCGTCGGCGGGCTGGTCCATGACGGCATCGCGCTGCGCGACGTGTGGGGCTACCTGGGGCTGGCGGCGGCCGGCATGTTCCTCGCCGAGGTCGTCGTCGTGGGAGGCTCGGCGCTGCGCGGCATGCTCCGCGCCGGCGCCCGCGGGGAGCGCCTCGCCGGCGGCGACGTCGGCCTCCTCCCGCCCCAGCTGACGCGTCGCGGACGCCGCGACGACGCCTGAGCCCCGCCGGCTGCCCCCGCGGGGAGCCACCGGCTGATCCGCCACACCTCCCTGGCGGTCAGTGGGCGTCGGCGCGCGGATCGGTGTGGGCGGCGACGAACGCGTCCAGCGCCGCCGTGTCGAGCTCCTGGCACGACTGCAGCACGCCCCAGGCCACGAGCGAGAGCGGCGCCTCGGCGCCCTCGTACGGGGTGACGGTGAGCCGGTCCGCGTCGGTGCCGGAGGCGAGCTGCTCGAGCTCGTCGACGGTGGCGTCCTCCACCCGGGCCGGGTCGTACGCGGCGACGACGTGCCCGACCTCGAGCGTGAGCACCAGCTCCGGGTCGCTCAGCGGGTCGTCGGGGGCGATGACCCCGGTCCGCGGCGCGCCGGAGGCGTGCCACCCCGACGTGGCGGGGGTCGACGAGTAGGGGACCGGTGGCTCCGCGTCCCCGATGAGGTGGCTGCCGTCCTGCAGCGTCGGTTCGACCGGGGGGTCGCACGCACCGGCCGCGGCGGCCGTCGCGCCGGGGGTGGGTGCGCGAGGCGTGACGGACGCCCCGGGGGCGTCGGTCGCCCCGGGCGGCGCCGTCCCGTCCCCGCCGCAGCCGGCGAGGACCAGCCCCGCGACGGCGAGCACCGCGGCGCGCCGCCGGATCACAGCGCCGCGACCGCTTCGCGCAGGAGGGACGGCACGACGGGTCCGTCGAAGCGCTCGGCGAGCGTGCCGTCGCCGGCGATGACGAACGTCCACGGCTCCGTGGGGAGCTGGAGCTCGGTGACCACGTCGGTCGGGGTGTTGCCGGCGTCCTTGAACACCTCGGCGTGGATGAAGCGGACGTCGTCGCGCTCGGTCTCCTCACGGACCTGCAGGACGACGTCGACGACGGGGCCGCAGATGCGCGTGGCGCAGTACTTCGGGGTCGAGATCACGAGCACCGTCGGGGCCCCTTCGGCGAGGGCCGTGTCGAGCGAGATCCCGTGCATGCCGCAGTCGGGATCGCGGGTGCAGAGCTCCTCGAGGTCCTTCGGGTCCTCCACGGTCGGGGTCTCGATCGCGGGGAACTCCTCGCCGGTGTTGACGACGGCCGACTGCTCGGGGGTGATGACCCGGATGGCAGCGGTGCCGGCGGCCGAGCCGTCGGCGGTCACGACGACGAGGTCGTAGGTCCCCGGCTGCTCCAGGTCGGTCTCGACGACGTAGACGCCGCGGTCCTCGAGCCCCTCGCCGTGGAAGGTCGCCTCGAGCGGGCCGGACGCGTCGGTCGCGTCGTCGGCGCGGACGAGGTGCGCGCGGACGTCGAGGTCGAGCGCCGGCTCGCGGCCCTCGTCGAGGAGGCCGAACTGCAGCCGTCGACCGGGGCCGGTCATGGGCTCGAAGCTGGCCACGAGCACGGTCATCGTGACGGGCGCGTCGACGCCGGCCGCGTCGAGCGCAGCCTGGACGGCCGCGTCGCCGTCCTGCGGGGTGGTGGCCGGTGCGCCGGTGGCGTCCTGGGTCGCGCCGACGTCGGGCTGTCCCTGGCCGCAGGCGGCCAGCACGAGGCCGGCACCGGTGGCGCCGAGGCCCGCGAGGAGGGAGCGGCGCGTGAGGGGGCGGACGGACGGTTCGGTCACGGCAGGTCCTCGCGAACGGCGGGTGACCCCGCGGAGGGTACGTCGCTGCGGGGACCGCCGACGACGTGGCAGGCTCCCCGCGTGCGCCGTCTCCTCTCCGCCCTGCTCCTCGTCGCCGTGGCCACGGCGTGCACCCGCGGCGAGCTGACCGACCCGGTGCCGAGTCCCACGGGACCGACGATCGAGGTCGGCACCGGTCCGGACACGGAGTCCCGCCTGCTGGCCGCCGTGATGGTCGCGCTGCTGGAGGCCGGTGGGCTCCCGGGACAGGTCGTGGAGTTCGCCGACAGCGGCGACGCCCGACAGGCGATCGAGCTCGGCGCCATCGACGTGCGCCCCGCCTACACCGGGGAGGCGTGGCTCGAGGTGCTCGAGCGCGCCGACCCGCCCGCCGACCCGCGCACGTCCTTCGCCCGGGTGCAGGAGTTCGACGCCCGCAACGGGCTGGTGTGGATGCGCCCCGCCTTCCCGCGCGAGGGCGGGATCACCACGCCGCCGGCGAACGCGACGTTCGCGTTCGTGGTGGCGGGACCGCCGAGCGTCGACGCCGACCTCCGCACGATGTCGCAGCTGGCGACGCGCCTCG